>JAGQRC010000136.1 GCA_020425835.1 Planctomycetota bacterium
GATGAGGGTGAAGCCGCGCTCGTCTCGCGTCCGGTTCGTTCGCTTTCGTTCCATCCCCATCCGCTCCATCCCTAGGTTCGTTTCGGTTCCCACAGCGTCTCCAGCACCAGAGCTCACTTGTCGACGCCCTCGATGCGTCAACCCATACCCTGGCTGATCTGGAAGATCGGCAACAGGAGCGCGATCACGATGAATCCGACCAACGCTCCGACGGCGACGATCAGCAGCGGCCCCAACAGCGAGATCAGGGCGCGGGACTGCGATCGCATCTCCTTCTCCTGGATCTGCGCGACCTTGAGGAGCATCTCATCGAGACGACCGGTCTCCTCTCCCACGCGGATCATCTGGATCATGGTCGACGGGAACAGCTCGAGTCGACGGATCGGTTCCGCGAGTGAGTCCCCGCCCTTGGTCTCCTCGGCGACGTCGAGGATCCGGTGCGCGATGAACTGGTTGCCGACGGTGTTGCGGACGATGTCGAGGGCGCGCAGCAACGACACTCCGGCGTGGTGCAGCGTGCCCAGGGTGCGCGAGAAACGGGCGAGGGCGCCCGCCCGGAACAGCTTCCCCATCACCGGCCAACTCAGTCGCCAGCGATCGAACGTGACGCGCCCCGCATCGGTCCGGGTCCAGCGGACGAACGCGGTGCCGCCGAGAACGAGAGCGACGAGCGTGACGTGCCACCAGTTCGCACTGAACTCGCTGACCGCGAGGAGGATCCGGGTCGGCAGCGGCAACGCATCCGTGAGCCCGGTCATGATGCCCAGGAGTCTCGGCATGACGAACGTCAGCAGGACGACGGTGGTGGTCACTCCGAGCACGAGGACGAAGGCGGGATAGGCGATCGCCGCGGCCACTTCGCCGCGCATCTCGTCCTGGTCCTCGAGGAAATCGGCGAGGTCGTCGAGAACCGGGCCGAGCTGCCCCGACTCCTCACCCACCTCGACCATGCTGGTGAAGAGGACCGAGAAGAGCCTCGGGTGTCGGGCGAGCGCCGCGGAGAATGGCTCCCCGCGCCGCACCTCGGAGGAAATCTCGTGGATCACCGCGGCGAGCGCCGGGTTCTCCGCCTGCTCGGCCAGACCGTCGAGCGCGCTCGGGATCGGGATCGTCGCCGCGAGCAACGTCGACATCTGGCGAGTGAAGGCGGTGACCTCCTTGCGCGAGATTCGACCGCCCCGCGCGGTCTTCGTCGCACCGACGGTTGCGGCACCGCCACTCGCGTCACCGTCTCTCGACGTACCCACTCTCCCCTGCCCTCGAGGCTCGGGGGATCGCGGCGAGTGCGACTTCGGTGCGCTCGACCCGTTGACGGCGCCACTGACCTTCCGCGGCGACTCGGACCGTTCGACGATCGCCGGGGCGCCGTGGGCACGTTCGAGTTCGAGCGATGACGGGAACAACCCGCGACTCGACAACAGATCGAGTGCGCTGCGCCGGTCGCTCGCCTCGATCACACCCGTCGAGGAGCGTCCATCACTACCGATCGCCTTGTACCGAAACGAAGTCAACGGCCCACATCCCTCGAGTCACGTCCCGAATCACCCGCATTGGCTCCCCCGCGACCGGCGGGCTCGCCCTCAGTGTCCACCCTGGTCCAACGCCACTCGCAACACTTCATCGAGGGTCGTCTCTCCGGCTGCCGCCTTGTTCAACCCATCCGCGAGAACAGTGGTCATGTTCTTGAGCGCACGACGCTTGATCTCGGCGCTGGACGCACGCGCGAGGACGGTCTCCCGCAACTCGCTGTCGAACAAGAGCAGCTCGTACAGTCCGACACGACCGCGGTAACCGGTACCGCGACAGTCGTCACACCCCAGACCCGCACAGTAGTCGCCGTGGGTGGTGTCGATCTCGATGCCGTGGAGATGGAACTTCTCGAGTGTCGTCGACGGCACCGGTCCCGACCGGCGACAGGATGTGCAAATGCGTCGGACAAGGCGCTGCGCGAGCACCCCCTCGAGCGACGAGGCGATGAGGAACGGCTCGATCCCCATGTCCGTCAATCGGGTCACCGCTCCCGCCGCGTCGTTCGTGTGCAGCGTCGAGAAGACGAGGTGTCCCGTCAACGCGGCGCGCACGGCGATCTCCGCGGTCTCGGTGTCCCGGATCTCTCCGACCATGATCACGTCCGGGTCCTGGCGGAGGATCGCGCGGAGTCCGGTCGCGAAGGTGAATCCGCGGCTCGGGCGCACGGGGATCTGCGCGACGCCGGGGAGCTCGTACTCGACCGGGTCCTCGATCGTCAGGATCTTCTTCTCCGGGGTGTAGATGCTGTGGAGCACCGAGTAGAGCGACGTCGTCTTGCCGCTGCCGGTCGGCCCCGTGGCGAGAAAGATCCCGTGGGGCTTCTCCACCGCCGCCTGGAGCTGGCGGCCGCGAGCCGCGTCGAGTCCCAGCTCGGTCATCGTGAGGATGCGCTGCCCTTTTTCGAGGAGTCGCATCACGACGCTCTCCCCGTGCACGGTCGGCATGCTCCCGACCCGAATGTCGACGCGTCGGCCGCTCGATTGGATCTGGATCCTGCCGTCCTGCGGGATGAACCGCTCCGCGATGTTCATCTCCGCCATGATCTTGATCCGCGAGATGATGGCCGCGTGCAGGTGGCGCGGCGGCGGTGGAATCTCGAGGAGCACGCCGTCGACGCGATAGCGGAGCTCGATCCGATTCTCGAACGGAACCAGGTGGACGTCGCTCGCTCGGTCCTTCACCGCGCTCGAGATGATCAGGTTGACCAGGTTGATGACCGTCGGCTCGCTGGCCATGACCTCGATGTCGTGGAGGTTGTCGTGTCGGAGCGCCGCGTCGCTCTCGTCGTAGAGGTCCTCGACCATTCGCTCGACCGTGACCTCATGGCACTCGGCGATCTTGTCGGCCAGCTCCGAGCGATCGGCGAGGACCACCTCGACCTCTGCGCCGCTCAACAGCCGCACGTCCTCGATCAGCCGCGGGTCTCCCGGCTCGCCGATGGCGAGGCGAAGGGTTCCGTCGGCGAGGGCCAGCGGTAGGGCCTGTCGATCGGTGACGAAGTCGGGGGGGAGGGTGTCGAGCGCGTCGCGGTCGATCTGGAGCTTTCGCACCGACACACGTTCGATCCCGAAGTGTCGGGCGAGACCGTCCTGCAGCCGACTCGGCTCGACCAAGCCGAGCTCGACCAGCAGGTCTCCGAGTCGGAGCGAGCCGTTGCCATTGGAGACGGGCTCGCCTTGGGCCGCCAGCGCCGTCGAGAGGTCTCCCTCGGAGATCGCTCCCAGTTCGATCAGACACTCGCCCAATCGAGGTCGCGTCGGTAGATGCAGCACGCCCACTCCCCACTTTCGGCCCGGCCAGGTGAACTGCCCGAAACCCGCTCTCCGTCTCGATTCCCGTCGATTGTAGGAACGCCCAGGGCGCGAGCAAGCACGACGCGTTCCGGCCGCGACTCCGCTCTCACCCTTTCGTTCGACGACGACGCACCATTCTAGGGGCCCGAGACGCCATTCCCGTCCAGCGCGGGGCGAACCGGCCGCGCGCGCCCGCGAACGGAAGGCGCGAGGCTCGCATTGCCATTCCCGGTCGGCCGAGGGTAGTGTCTCACCCCGCGCCCCACCCGAGTGTCACGGCGAGGAAAACTCCATATGGTCACCCCGAAGCGTCGATTCGTGCTGCACTTCGCCGCGCCGCTGTTCGTTCTGACGACGCTCGCCTGTGTCACGACCCCGGCCAACCTCCCCCCTCGAAACCTGACGATCACCGGAGAAGACCTGGCCGCGATCCGAGTCAAGCTCCGTCGGGTCGGCCTCGATCTCCTGACCGCCGATCAGGCGCGGCTGCCCGACGACGAACGTGGTCGGTACGTCGCGGTCCGAACGCTGCCCGAGTTCGAGTCGCCCGCCCTTCCCCATCACCCCAGCGGCTACCTGTTCGTGGCGATCGACGACCGCCCCGTCGAAGACTCCTCCGAGGTGTTCGCGCTCCTCCGGGATTGGGAGGTCGATCGCCCCGTGACCCTGACAGCGCGTCTCAACCCCAACCTCGCGATCGATGTGGAGTGGTGGGAGGTCCATGTGAAGCTGGCGTTGCCCCGATGACCTCGCGGCGTTGGATCGCCGAGATCGAAGCTGCCGAAGCGATGGGTTGGCGGGAGCTGTCCGAGACCCTCGGCACCGTCGAATCGAGCCGTTGGTGGGAGCTCGCCACGTGGGACCCGAACATGGGTGGCCTGCAGGAGTTGACCCTCGGGCACCTCTCCAACGATCTCGACCTGATTCGACTTCGGAAGGCCATTCGAGTCGCCCATCGCGCGTTGGCTCCTGGAGGACGGCTCACCGTATATTGGGCCGATCCCGATCGATTCTCGTGCGACGAGAGCGGTCCGTGGCCCGGCGAGGTGAGCGACCTGTCGGTGGCGGAGGGCACGGAGAGCTGGCTCACGCGATACCGTCCCCTCCGCCAGTGGATCGAGCTGATTCGCCTCTTCGAGTTCGAGCCTCGAACGCCGCGGCCCACTCGCCATGCCCCGGGGCTGCTTCGATGCGAAGCGATTCGGGCCGCGACGACGATCCGACGGGACGCCGTCGACAGCCGACCCTGCGAAGCGCGAGCCGACGCACGCTACGGCCCCGGTTCGACCTATCGACGTTTCAACCGACTCGAGGAGCCTGAGGTGCTCGACGACCTCCTGTTCGGCGTCGCTGCCATGCGACCGCGCCGCGGAGAGCGGGCGCTCTCGATCGGCGTGAACGACGCGCAGGAGTGGAACCTCTGGCGCGCGGTCCACGCGATGGAGCTCGATCTCTGGGGCGTCGACGCGAGTCCGGAGGCGATCGACCAGGCGCGGATCCGATGGGGGTCGTTCGCGGAGCAGCTCATCGTCGGCGACGCGAGCGACCTGCGCACGCTCTCACTGCCCCGCTTCGATCTGGTCTTGATCCTCAACACCCTCCAGTGCACGACCGTGGACCGCGACGCACTACTCGGCGGACTGCGCGACATCACGCATCCCGGGACTCGCTTCCTGATCACGATCCCGAACTGCCACTTCGGAGTGCGTGACATCCTGCGCCGCCCCGTGGATCGCAACGACGCCCGCCACGATCGTGCGGCGGCGCTGAAGGACATTCGCTTCCTCACTCGGTACTTCCACCGCGCGGGATACGGCAGGATCTCCACCTTCGGCACCTACGATCTCTGTCTGCTGGTCCGGCCCTGAGGACCGGCGCACGACCCGGACGTTCGCAGCATCGCTCGAGTGGCTCGATGTGCGGACCCTGCGACGAACCCAGAGACCTTCGACACGAACTCGAACTCTCGCCCGGTGTCGTTCGGCGATCCTCGATCGCCAAGGAACGGTCGGAGGCGAAAGGAGACGGCGCATGGTGGAAGGGCGCAGGAGAGCGGGATCCGAGAAGCCAGCGCTACTGGCCGGTGGGAACCCGCAGATCGCCAAGGGAGATGGCGACGGTCCAGTGCGGGACTACCTCGCGGCAATGCCCGGCTGGAAGCGTGACGTCGGTCAGCGACTCGACGAGTGGATCGTCTGCGCGGTGCCGGACGTGCGGAAAGCGGTGCGCTGGAACACGCCGCTGTACGGTCTCGAAGGTCGGGGTTGGTTCGTCGGGTTCCACTGCCTCACGAAGTACGTGAAGGTCTCGTTCTTTCGGGGGACATCGTTGGCTCCCGTACCGCCCGTCGCGTCCAAGCAGGACGAGGTGCGATATCTCCACATCCACGAGCACGACCAGCTCGACCGCCCGCTGCTGTCCGACTGGTTCCGACAGGCCGCCACACTCCCAGGTTGGACCCCGTGACGGTTGGACGCCGTGACAGACACGCTCCAAGTTGAACGGGTCGTGAGACTGCACGCCGATCTCGAGTCCGAGGCGGCGAAGGGGGAGAGGTATGCCCGGACACTCTGCGGCGAACTTCGAGGCAGCGGGCGCGCCCCCCGATGGCGCCCCGGCCCCACGGCGGCTCCGCGCGTCGGTCACGCCAAGTGCCGCTGGGTTAGGCGTTTTGGACGTGTCTGTCCGGGGGGGAGGGGCGGAGGCGCAGGGAGAGTCTGTCGCCCTCGATCTCGACCTCGCGCTCGGTCACCGCGTCGTCGGTCGGGTCGAGCGGGGCCGTGTCGAGTCGCGTGGCGAGCGTCTCATCCTGGATCGCGGCGGCGAACTCTCCGACCAGCGCTGGCCAGTCGCCGCCGCCGACCACCGAGAGCTCGATGCGCTGATCGTAGGCCAGATCCAGATCCTTGCGCAGAGTCTGGATGTGGCGCTGCAGCTCCCGGGCGAGTCCCTTGCGCTTGAGCTCCGGTGTGATCTCCGTGCGCAACACGACCACCGCTTGCTTGCCCTGCGACGCCGCCCAGCCCTCCTTCGCCTCCAAGGCAACCTGCACATCGTCACTCGTCAGCTCGACACTCTCGCCATCGACCGTGAGCAACGCTGCCCCGTCCTCCTGGATCGACTGCCACAGCGCGGCCGGATTCTCCAGGTCGCGAAGCGCCTTCTGAATGGCCGGCGCACGTTTCCCGAACTTCGGACCGAGCGACCTGAAGTTCGGCTTCACCTCGTACGAGACGTACTCCTCCGCGTTCGCGGTGAAGGCGACCTCCTCGACGTTGAGCTCATCCGCGATGACGCCACGATGTGCCGCCAACGCTTCGCAGTGCGCCGCGTCCGCCAAGACGATCTCCGCGAGTCCCAGGGGCTGCTTCACCTTGATGCTCTCCGCCGCGCGCACCGCGTGGCCGAGCGACGCGATCTCCCGCACCACCGCGACCTCTTCCGCGAGCTTCCGGTCGATCCGCGATGGATCGAACACGGGGTAGTGGCCGAGATGCACGGAAAGGGGTGTCTTCTCGGCATCGTCGCGTGTCCGGACCAGGTTCTGGTAGAGCGTCTCCGTCATGTACGGAATGAACGGCGCGGCCAACAAGGCGGTCTTCACCAACGCATGGTAGAGCGTCGTGTAGGCCGCGTCCTTGTCAGCGGACATCCCCGAGGTCCAGTACCGTGCCCGACTTCGACGCAGGTACCAGTTGGAGAGCGAGTCCACGAACTGGTTGAGCCGTCGCGCCGCTCCGAAGGAGTCGTATCCGTCCATCGACGCCGTCACGTCGGCCACGGTCTGCGAGAGCTCGCTGATCAACCAACGATCGAGCTCCGAAGCGCCGTCGCCGAGGTCCGGCCACTCCGCGAAACTCCCCCGCGGCTTCCAGCCGTCGATGTTGGCGTAGGTGACGAAGAACGAGTAGCAGTTGTGCAACTTGATCAGGAACTCTCGCTGCCCGTCGGAGATCGCCTTGTCCTGGAAGAGCAGACTGGTCCACGGTGGACTACCCGAAAACAGGAGCCAACGCATCGCATCGGAGCCCTGGTGGTCGAAGATCACATCCGGCGTTTTGTAGTTGCGCTTCGACTTCGACATCTTGAGCCCGTCCTCGCCCTTGATCAGGCCGAGGACGATGCAATTGGCGAACGGTTGGGGCCAGCCCTCGCGGAGTCCCGTCACGTCCGAGCCATGACCCGTCGTTCCCGCGCGTCCGTTCTCACCGAAGAGCATCGTGGAGATCGCGAGTAGCGAATAGAACCATCCCCGCGTCTGATCGAGCGCCTCGCTGATGAAGTCCGCCGGGAACTGCTGCCGGAAGCGCTCCTGATTCCGGTGCGGGTAACCCCATTGCGCGAACGGCATGCAGCCGCTGTCGAACCAACAGTCGATGACCTCCGGTACTCGACGCATCCGACCGGCCGGATCCGTCGGGGACTGGTAACTCACCTCGTCGATGTAAGGCTTGTGCACCTTGAGATCTTCGCACAGCTCGGGGTCCGCGGCCTTCGCCTTCTCCCAGACATCCAGACCCTGGAGGCCCGGCTTCGCGCACAGCTCATCGTATGAGGATGTCGCCT
>JAGQRC010000137.1 GCA_020425835.1 Planctomycetota bacterium
ATCGGCGGCTTGTTGTGTTTCGCGGTGTTTCCCGCTCGACGCTCGGGTCCGGCCCGGTGGGGTGGATGACTTCGGCGAGGAGGTTTGGGGGCAACGCGGGCGCGGCTCGGCGTCGGGGCGTGGGAAGGATGATGCTTCCCGCTCGACGTTCGGGTCCGGCCCGGTGGGGGTGGATGACTTCGGCGAGGAGGGTTGGGCGCAACGCGGGCGCGGCTTGGCGTTGGGGCGTGGGTTGGACGGCGTTGGGTTCGAGTTCGTCGAATGGGAGGCACTGCCAGAATCTCGGCTCGTCATTGCGGAGAGGTCGCCAGGGCGAGAAACTCTTGGCGGGGAAAAGGGCTCTCTCCCCAACAGTCGTTCTACTGCAGGCAATGCCATTACAGGCCATGGCTGTGCGAGGAGGCTCCACGTGGGTTCTCGTCGGATGGTGTGTGCCCAGTCCGTTCGTCGCGGCATCGTTCGTGCGCTCGGTTTGGGAGTCCTCGGTCTTCTCGATATCGTCGAATGGGTTTCCGTCGCCTCGGCACAAGTGGTGTTCGAGGATGTGACGGCGACGTCCGGTCTGGTCGGCTACCTGCATCCCGATGGCTCGGGCTCGGGATTGGCCGCTGCCGACTTCGATGCGGATGGCGATGTCGATCTCTTCGCTCCCACTCATTGGAGCGTTCCCGATCGCCTCTATCGCAATCTCGGGAACGGAACGTTCGAGGAGGTCGGCGCGCAGCTGGGCCTGACCTCGAACGGTCATCACCGCGCGGCTCTCTGGCTCGACATCGATGGGGACGGGGATCTCGACCTGTTGGTGGTCGGCGACTGCCCGTTCCTGCCCTGCGGCCAGTCGCTCGTTCTGTACCGCCAGGAGTCTCCGACCTCGTTCGTCGATGTCACCGCCGACTCCGGGCTCGACAACGCCACGATCCAGTCGACGCTGCCGGTGATGGGGGGGGTCGCGGCCGGGGACCTCGATGGCGATCGCGATCTCGACCTCGTCTTCTGCGAGTGGAACGGCAGGGTCCGCTTGTTCCTCGGACAGGGCGACGGGACCTTCGTCGACGCGACGCTGGGATCGGGGCTCGACCCGACGATCCGCAAGCACTGGCAGCCGGTCCTGTTCGATGCGAACCTCGACGGCTCGCTCGACCTGTACGTCTCGGTCGACTTCGGCCCGAACCAACTCTGGATCAACCAGGGCAACGCGACGTTCACGAACGAGGCCGGTGTCGCCGGGGTGAACAACTCCATGAACGACATGGGGATCGCCATCGGCGACTACGACAACGACCTCGATCTCGACCTCTTCGTGACCAACATCTTCGAGTTCGGCGAACACAACGTGCTGTACCGGCGCACGTCGGACGTGCCGATCCAGTACCAGGAGGTGTCGGCCACATCAGGGGTCGCCAACGGATACTGGGGATGGGGGACCACGTTCCAGGATTTCGATCACGACGGCTGGCTGGACCTCGCCGCGACCAACGGATGGTGGACCCTTCCCTGGAACGACGATCCGAGCCGTCTCTGGATCAACCAGGGGGGTGCTTCTCCCGTCTTCTCGGACGTCTCGGTTCCCTCCGGGTTCGCGGACACCGACGTTGCGATGGGGCTCGTGGCGCTCGACATCGACCGAGATGGGGACACCGATCTCGCGCAGTCGTGCGCCCTCGGTGGCCCGTTGCGACTCCTTCGCAACGATCTCGCGGTCGGTGCCGGCAACTGGCTTCGCGTGCGGCCTCGCATGCTCGGTGACAACTCGCACGCGATCGGCGCCCTCGTGCAGGCCGACACTGCGTCCGGATCGATGCTGCGACTGATCCAGGCGGGCTCGAGCTTCCTCGGCCAAGAGCCGGCCGAAGCCCACTTCGGTCTCGGGACCGCGACGGTGGTCGACCAGCTGACGATCCGGTGGCCCGACGGAAGCGTGACTGTGCTGAACGGGGTTTCGGCAGGGCAGGTCGTCGACGTCGTGCACGGTGGCTACGGCGATCTCGATGGTGACGGTGACGTGGACGACGTCGATCTCGCCGCGTTCCAGGGCTGCCTGGGAAGCGATGTGACGGCGAGCCCCGGTTGCCGGCCGGCCGATCGGGATGGGGACGGACACGTCGGGTGCCTCGACTGGATGCACTTCGTGATCGCCTACGAGGACAGCACGGGCGGGCTGCCCTCGCTCCCCGACGACTGCAATGGGAACGGGCTCCCCGACGATTGCGACCTCGACCTCGGGTTCGCGACCGACTGCGACGGCAACGGATCGCTCGATGAGTGCGACATCGCGCTCGGGGTGCTCGAGGACCTCGACGGCGACGGGATCCCCGATGTGTGTGTCCGGTTCCGCCGAGGCGACGTCGACTTCGACGGCGCGATTACCATCGCTGACGCCATCGCGATCCTGATCCCTCCGACCGGCGGCCCCGACTGCGACGATGCGCAGGACGCCAACGACGACGGGCAGATCGACATCGCCGATCCGATCACTCTTCTCTCGTATCTCTTCATCGGCGGATCCGCCCCTCCGGCACCCGCACTCGACTGCGGTCTCGACCCGACCCCCGACCTCGTCGTTTGTGTGGAGCCGCCCGACTGTTGAGCCGGGCGCCTGTTGAGCCGGGCGCCTGTTGAGCCGGGCGCCGGACGCGCCGCGAACGAGTTGGCGAGGTCCGGCACCGGCACGCCGCCAGTTCCTACGGACTCTCTTCCAACCGGTAGCTCACCCGAGCCGGCTCGGCGGCGTTCGCCTCGAAGCTCATCTCGTGAAGGAGTTGGCCGTCGCGGAAGATCCGTAGCGTGTGGCTTCCCGGAGCGAGGCTCGTGTAGCGATACCGTCCGTGCTCGTCGGTCGTCATCGTCAGGCTACCGTTGACGACGTTGCCCCCACGGTCGACCACGTGGATCATCAGATCGGGGACCGCACGTCCGTCACGGTCCGTCACCTCGACTTCGACCGTGGCACCGCGTCGGAGGATGAGGTCCACCTTTCCCTTTCTCGCGGTCTCCGCATCGAGCTTCACCGGCTCGCTGACGGAGGCGCCGTAGCCGGGGGCGCGGGCGAAGACGAGGTGTCGCCCCGATCCGAGACCGGAGATCGTGAACGATCCCGCGTGATCCGACATCGCCCGTCCGGAGAACCGCGTGGATCCGCCGTCGCCGACTTCGCTCAAGACGAAGATCTCGGTGTTCTCGATCGCACCGCCATCGACATCGAGCACCGTGCCCTGGATCGACAGATTGGAGAAGGTCAGCTCGATCTCGTAGTCCTTTGCCTCTTCGCACTCGATGCTGTCGATGACCGTGAAGCTGCCTCCCGCATTGGCCGACACGCCGACGGAGTAGCGCTCGAACTTGAGGTTGCGGATCTCGAAGAACCCATCGCCATCCGACATCGACGACTCCATCGTGAAGTCGCGACCCGTCTCGGGATCGGCGGGATCCCGCTCGGTCATGACCGAGACGCTCATTCCGGCCAGCGGGTCGCCCTGCTCGTCGATTACGCGTCCCTTCAGCCGCGCCAGCGATGGCGAGTCGATGAAGTCGACGATGGTGTCCTTGGTCGCACCGAGCACCGCCATCTGCACCTGACCACCGTTGGCGTCGGTGCCCTCGATGTCGATGAGAACCAGCACATAGGACCCTGGGTTCAGGTTCGGGATGTGGTACTGCCCGTTCTCGTCCACCTCGCTCCAGGTCATTTGGGCGAGCTCCGGTCGCATCGACATGCTGAAGGCGACGACGCGGCTGGAGGAACGGCGCTCGCTCCGGGAGTCGATCGCCGTCCCACGGAAACCGGTGCCCTGCTTCAGCGCGAGATCGACGACGGCCTCGTCGTCGCGCTCGAGCTCCACCCAGTGGTCGAGCGGCATGTAGTCCGGGTGGAGCACACGGATCAGCGCGCGCCCGGTTCGCAGGTCGTGGAGGGTGAACTCGCCGCGCTCATCGGTTCGCGTCGCATTGCGCACGCGGTCGTCGCAATCGATCCGGTTGAGCATGTTCACGGTGCCCGGCAGATGCTCGAGGTGCGCATAGACGATCGCACCGGCGATCGGCCGCCCCGTCGCCTCCGAGTAGATCGATCCCTTCAGGGAGGTGCCCGGCACGACCCCTAGAGAGACGTCGGCGATGTCGCCGCGACCCAACTCGATCATCGCGACCTCCGATCGGGCATAGCCGTCGCGATAGGCCCAGACGCGGTACTTGCCCGGAGTGACGCCGCCCCAGTAGAAGCGACCGTCCTCGCTCTCGAAGGTCCGGACGATCGGCTGTCCGGTGCGGTACTGATCGAAGTAGATCTGGATCCCCACCAACGCGCGGTCGAGCGGTTCTCCGCCTTCGGTGACGAAGAAGCGGCCGGTGATCGCGGTCTCGGTGTAGAGCGTGATCTCCACCGGCGCGACGTCCGCGTCGGCCATCGCGGGGCTCGCGTCTTCGGTCGTCGGCTCCGAGGTCTCTCGACCTTGGGTCTCGGAGGGGTCGTCGGCCGGTGGCCACGGAGTGCGCGACTCCTCGAAGCGGTCGAGTGTCGCGACGATCACACCCGTCGCGTCCCGGCTCACGCGGAGCCGGAATCGTCCCTCGTCGTCCGAGGTGGCGCGACCCGCTTCGGCTTCTCCCGAGGCGCGGGTGAAGCTGAGCTGAGCGCCCGGGAGCGGGTCCCCGTGGACGTCCAACACTTGCCCCGGGATCTCGATGAACTCTTGCGGATCGCTCGAGCCCGGGATCGATGGGTCCGGCGTCGTTGCCGGGTCGGAGGACGCCACCGTCGAGCCGTCGCGTACGGTGCTGCTTCCGTCGGAGTGGAACTCACCGACCTGGCCGCTCTCGATCTTCACGCGGTCGCCACCGGGAGTGTCGACCGTGACGCTCTGGTCGCGGTCATGAGAGAGCACGGCGATGGTCACCACGACGGCGACGGCGGCCGCGGTTCCGATCACGATCCTACGGTTCATTCGGAACTCCTTGTCGACGGGGATCGAAGGGGGGTCGGACGCGATGTCCACTCGGTAGAGCGCGCGTCGACCTTCGATCGACACGAACGCGGCGTCGATCCGACTCGCCGTCGGGCTCGACACGGTCGCGGAACCGCGATCCAAGCGGAGGAGCGGTCCTCGAGGACGAGACGAAGCGCGAGTCACGGAAGGGTCGGGGCGTTCGGCGACGCTCTCCGGAGCGAGGTGGATCTCGTGCCCGGTCACCGTGCGGATGACCGCCGTGTCCTCACTGCCGAGAGCCACCGCGTCTCCGGACGAGAAACTCGACCGGTCTTCGATGCGTCGCCAGGCGCCGTGCGCTCCCGCACGGTAGAGACACGGCCCCTCGACCGAAGCCGCGATCGGCTCGCGACCGGTTCCACGCTCGACGAGCGCGGCCAGTCCGATCGCGACGATGACCAGAGCGGCCGCCGACAGCGCGAAGGCCATCGACCGCGCCCGCCGCAACTCGCGGAGCTGTGCGTCGCGCAGCGTGGCGCGGAGTTGCGCGTCGAACGCAGCCGAGGGTCTCGGAGGGCGGTATCCGAAGCGGATCAGGCGAGCGATGTTCGCTTCCAGGATGGACTCCGGATCCCGTGGCCCTTCGATGTCTCGGCGTGGCTCGGTCATCGTCGACCTCCTGCGAGGCGTCCGGCGATCATCTCGAACGCGCGCCGGAACGCATGACGGGCTCGGGTCAGCGTCGACTCCACGGCCTTGGCGCTCGTTCCTCGGCGACGCGCGATGTCCTCGACACGGTCCGAGGTGATGTACTTGGCGATCAGGACCTCTTGGTAGGGAAGGGGCAGGCTCGCGAGCGTCGCGGTGACCAGGTCCTGGGTCTCGGCGCGCTCGAGCACTTCGTCCGGTAACGTCTCGTCGAGATTCGCGAGCATGGCGTCGAGCTCCGGATCGACCGAGTCCAGGGCGACCGCGAGTCGTTCCCGATAGGATCGACGGCGCTCCTGCAGCAAGAGGTTCTTCGCGATCCCGCACAGCCAGGTGTGGATCGAGGCCTCGAATCGGAACCGACGGAGACCCTGGAGCGCGATCAGGAAGGTCTCCTGGACGATCTCCTCCGCCTGCTCGCGCCGGCCCCCGACGCGGAAGAAGACGAAGCGGTACACGGCCGGGGCGAACGTCGCTTGGAAGCGATCGAGCGCGTTCGCATCGCCGCGGATCACCTCGCGAGCGAGGGTCCGCTCCTCGTCCCGACTCGGGGACTCTTGCCGTCGCTCCAACCCTTGCACCCCGCTTCTGATCCTTCCCCAGGAGCCCCTTCGAGAAGCTCGTCTTCGCCGAGAGGACGGGCTTCCGTCACCTTGGTGTGACTCGCCCTTTCGATCCTTCGCGGATTCTCGGGGTTCAGCGGTTTCTTTGCCCGTGGATGTCGGGCGACACGTTCACACGAACGGTGCGCGCGACCGGCCGTCGAGACGAGCTCCCCCCGAGGAGTTCCCACCGAGAGGTCTCGAGCCGGCCGGTCCGCGATCCACCATCCGGCAGAAGGACCGGCCGCGACTTCGGTTCAGGCTGCCGGGGTGACTTGACGGGAGTGTCGGACGCGGCGCTCCGATGGCGAATCCGCCGCGGCCCTGGTCGATCCCGCCTGCCGCCGTACGATGGACCTCGTTTCGAATCCACTCGTTACGCGCAGCGAGACATCACGTTCCAGATGGGAGTGCAGAATGTTGAGAGAGCGACCGAGAACCCGAATCACATCGTGGACCCTGGGAGGCGTGCTCGCCCTCCTGTTGGCGTCGAACGCTCCGGCGCAGGATCACGTCTTCACCGCTGGCGATTCCACCGGCCCGGTCGGATCGACGCAGACGACGATCATCACGTACGACAACACGAGCAGCGACAGCGTGGCGGGTTGGTCGATGGGCGTTTGTCACGATCCGTCGATGGTCGACGTCACCGACGCGGCATTCGGATCGACGACACTCGTGGGCGGCCCCGGCGGCGGGCTCCCGGACTTCACACAGATCAACCTCTACCCGAACGGCACGGAGCCGACCGGCTTCAGCCCCGGAGCGAACGCCGCGGTGGTCTTCTCGTTCCTCGGCGCAGCGCCGCTCGCGCCGGGATTCGGCTACGAGCTGCTCGAGGTGGTGCATCTGCTCGAGCAACCCGGGACCTCTTCCGTCGATCTCTGCGAGACCATCTTGGGGGGATCCACTCCGGTGACCAACGTCGTGAGCCTGTCCACGGGACAGAGCGTCACGCCCGGGACTCAGTCGGGAACGATCACCGCGACCGGGACCGCAGCCCCGGACTACTTGCTGTACTTCTCGAGCAGCTCCGCGCTCGTCGGCGGCCAGTACGGAGCGACGGCGTTGGCGGACATCAACGCGATGGACATCGCGGGATGGTCGTTCGGGATCTGCCATGACGAGGCGGTCCTGAACCCGGTCGATGCGACCATGGGTGCGACCACGGCGACCATCCAGGGAGGGACTCCGCCCGACTTCATTCAGATCAACGTGATCGAGAACGGCACCCAGCCGGTCGGCACGACACCCGGGTTCAACATGGCCGTGGTGATCGACTTCCTGGGTGGGCCGACGCTTCCGCCGGGAACCGGGCACGAGCTGCTGGACATCGTCTACCAAGGGAGCGGTGCCGGTTCGACAACGATCTCCTACTGCGACACCACGCCCGGGGGATCGACCCCCGTCGCGACGGTTCTCTCGCTGGAGTCCGGCGCATCGGTCAACCCGGACCTCGAGGACGGCACGATCGTGCTCACCACGACGGCCATCACCTTCAGTCGAGGGGACTGCGACGCGAGCGGCGTGGTGGATCTCGCGGACGCCATGAGCTACCTCGACTGGCTGTTCACCGGTGGCGCGACGCCGGTGTGTTTCGACGCGTGCGACGTCAAC
>JAGQRC010000013.1 GCA_020425835.1 Planctomycetota bacterium
ATCCCGCAGTGGATCCGTCGACGGGCGTCGTCGATCAGGAGCGAGTGCGCGCAGAGCCCCCCGTTCCCGGGAAACCACTTCGCCCGAGACGGGTGATCGTTCAGGCCGGAGAGCGGCTCCCAGCTCTCGCCCCCGTCGGTCGATCGGAACAGCCCAGCCTCGTCCACGCCGGCATAGTAGGCGTCGTGGGAGCAGTCGAGCTTCCAGATCTGGTTCAACTTGCGGTCGCCACCGTCGGGATAGCGCGGGCCCGCTTCGACGTGTCGGAACTCGGAGAGATCCTTCGAGCGATGAATGGCGGCCCCGTAGACGAAGCTCGCGGTCCCCAGGAAGTACGTTCCATCCTGGGAGCGAGACGATGCGGTGACCTTCCACCCGCGGAAGAGCGGCCCCTCGATGCTCCAGTGGGCTCGCGTCGCATCCGGGCGGAGCACGAACGCGCCCTTGGCGGTTCCGATGATGACGACCGCACTCATGAGAGTCTCCCGTTCCAGCGTGGATTCAGGTCGGTTGCACCGTTCTGGTCGTACTTCGCACGTCGCTCGGGAATGTCTCAATCGGATTCGAGGTTTCTCGGGCGGAGGTAGCGGGCGAGGTGCGCCCACTCCTCCTCGAAGTCCTCGGTCGAGCTGCACGTGTTCGCGACCTCTCGTCGAATCAGATTGACGAGCTTCCCCCGGGCGATCCAGAGGCGATTGCGGTCGACGGGTCGACCCCGGAGATGGTCGCACAGGACCGGATAGTAGCGGGACCCCTGCTCCCGCAGTCGGACCAGCGCGCGTTCCGCCAAGCCCAGCGCCCAGACCTCGTCGAAGATCCGGTCGTCACCCGCCTCGATCGGGAGATCGCTCGGTCGGAAGTCGCCGACGGGGACGGCGACCCTCTTTCGACGTCGGTCCTGGATCGTGCGCTGAGTGACGCGGAGCAGGAGGCTGCGAAATCGACCGCGATCGTGATCCGCCTTCGAGAGCACGCCCTGGTCGATCACTCGGACGAGGACATCGTGACAGACATCCTCCGCGTCGTGCTCCGAGTAGCCGTGACGGACGAGATACTCGAGCACCGGCGAACGGTACCGCTCGACGAACCGCTGGAGCGCCATCGGATCCCGAGCGCCGGCTTCGCGAATGGTCGTCCAGAGTGTCGTGGGAAAGGCCACGGCGACCTCGGCTCGTACGTCGAGGGGAAAGAGGCGCCCGGAGGAGTAGGGCCGAGCCGGCGATTCTATCGGCCCCCCGACGGGGATACCATGAAGCGGGCCACCGAGGCGGGACGTCGACGGGCGCGAGGCGGAGATCGGGCCAGGCAGGGAGGAAGGCCGGGACATGGGAGAGGAACGCGATCTGATCCGGCGCGCGGTCTCGAGCGGCTTCTTCGGTGACGATGTACTCGAGGGGACACCCACGGCCTCGGTATCGCGGCCCGATGCAACTCCGCTCGGCGAGACGGGCACAGCCGCGGGATCGCGGCCCGATGCAACTCCCCTCGGCGAGACCGCTCGGATCTCGCGACGTCCGGGCCTCGACGAGCTCTCGCTCCCATCGGTTCCGTCCAAGTACCGCGATCTCGAGCCGATCGGCGCCGGTGGTTTCGGACTGGTCTACCGCGCCACCGAGGTGTCGCTCGAGCGCGAAGTGGCGTTGAAGTTCCTGCACGACGCGCGACCGGCCGACGTCGAGAGGTTCCGGCGGGAAGCGCGTCTGACGGCGCGCCTCGCCGATCCGAACATCGTGCAGATCTACGAGCTCGGAGAGCACGAGCGCACACCGTACATCGCGATGCAGTTGATCCGGGGCACACACCTCGGCGAGGCGGACCTCGGACTCGAGGAGACACTCGTCGCGATGCGGGAGATCGCTCGAGTCCTCGGTCGCGCCCACGCCGAGGGGATCGTCCACCGCGACCTCAAGCCGGAGAACATCCTGATCGATGAGGAGGGGAAGCCCTATCTCACCGACTTCGGAGTCGCGCGGGACCTGCTCGGATCGCCGGGCTCATCGCTGAGCGCGGAGGGCAGCATCATCGGCACGCCGGCGATGATGTCGCCGGAGCAAGCTCGCGGAATGATCCAGGACATCGACGCCCGGACCGATGTCTACTCCTTCGGGGCGACGCTCTACCAGCTGTCGACACGCCGGCCGCCATTTCGCGACGACCACGCGGTTGGCGTGCTCCACGCGGTGATCCACCGCGAGCCCCCCCTGCCGCGTTCGATCGATCCGAGCATCCCACGCGCGGTCGAGTCCCTGATCCTCCGTTGCCTGAACAAGGACCCTGCGGATCGGTACTCGGGAATGGACGAGATCGTCGCAGCGATCGATGCGATCCTCGCCGACTCGCCCTCGCCGTCCGAAGGCGCCGGTTGGTTCCGACGACTCGTCGGCGCGGGTCCTCCGCCGAACGCCGCGGCAAGCCCCGCGGCGGCGGATGATCCGGCGATCCAGCGAGAGATCGCTCGGGGATTGGCCGAATGGGACATCGCGATCTACCGCGTGAGCAGCGACCTGACCCCGGCATTCCGGAAGCTCGACCGCTTGATCGATCGACTCGATGGACTGGTCGCCGCTCATCCCGATCGCGCATGGATTCGCCTCCAGCGTGGGATGGCGCTGCGTCGGCGGGGCCGATTCGATGCCGCGCTCGATGATCTCGAGCGGGCGATCGATCGGGTGGAGGATCGGGACGCGGCGTTCTTCGAGCTCGGTCGCGTCTACCTTTCGCTCTACTTGCAGAAGAACCGGGCGGCGCACAAGCACCTGACCGCCCTGGGGATCGAGCATCGCCTCGACTCGGCGAGGGAGACCCTGACGCTCGCCGTGCGCGCCTTCCGCGAGTGCGAACGATCGACCGGATTCTCGACCTGGAGGGGTCGCTTCGCGCGAGCAGTCTCCCACTTCGCCGCGGCGGACTACGACGCCTGTGTTCGAGAGTGCGACGAGATCCTCGCCGAGGACGCCGATCTCGAGGAGGTGTGGAAACTCCGCGGAGACGCGTTGCGGCGCGGCGCGATCGGAGACCCGATCGAGAGCTACGAGCGTGCAGCCGAGATCCGACGCAGCTACGTCGACGCCCACCTGGCGCGCGGCGAGGTGTGGGCCGAGCGCGGCGAGTTCGCACTCGCGCGCTCGGCGTTCGAGCGCGCGTCGACGATCGTGCCGGATCACCGCGAGGCGCTCGGCTCGACGATTCGAGTGGACCTCGACGAAGCGATCGCCCTCGAGACGCTCGATCCTCGGAGCGAGGCGGCGGATCGCTGTTTGGAGCGGGGACGGGATCGTGCCGAGGGCGCGTTACGGCTCGACCCGACGTGCTACGACTTCGCGACCCTGTTGGGCCAATTCGAGACGGCCCTCGGCCGACGGCGCCGCGACGAGGCGCTGCTGAGTCGAGCCGTCGATCGCCACGAACTCGTTCGCTCGATGAGCGGTTGTCAGAACCGCGCCAACCTGCTGCACGCCGAGGCGCTTCTCGAGCGGGCAAAGGTCCGCGGTGTGGAGCGAGAAGACTCTCAGGCAGACCTCCGCATCATCCTCGAGCACCACCGATCCTGTCCCGAAGCGGCGGAAGGCAGTCCGGCGTGGCACGACCTGCTGGCCGAGGTTCGAGGACTCGCGCGGTAAGGGATCGTTCGCGACCCGATCGCTGTCGACGACGCGCGCGGATCCGGGGCAAGCCAACACGTCGCAACCGATCGAGTCCGGCGTAGGATCGCTCCCACAGATCGCGTACGGTTCGGGCGGGTCCTCGCCCCCGGAGAACAACGCGCTCAGGAGGAAGATCGGGTCGGCGATGTCGACAACCCGTTGCCATTGCAGTCGCCGCGCGCCCGGACCGTCGTCGAGATGACGAGAACCCAGGCGAGGAAGAGGGCGACTCTCGTCGGACACTGCCCTTCGGAGATGGCCCGCCGGCGGCGGGAAGCAAACGAGCAGCGGAGGCGCCGACGAGTCCGAGGAGGAGCGGCGCGCGGCTTACGAATCCGATCCGAAAACCCTGTCGTCGCGAACCGACGAAGCTACGCTCGTCGCTTCACCCCACGGATCGTGGAGGAGCTCGCATGCGGACCTGGCCCGTCGTGTCGATCGTCTGGTGGATCGGTCTCGGTGGCTGCGCCACCGTCGACTTCATCCCGGAGCCTCGAGTCGAGTTCGGGCTCGCCCCAGAGCTGGAGGCGGTCACCACCGAGACCACGATCCACCCGTGGTTCCTCGATCCGCCGGCCACGATCCATCACCGACGCCCGGTGTACTACGCGCTCGAGATCTCCGATGGAACGGGAACCGATCAGTGGTTGCTCCGGGTCGTCCCGACCGCGGATCGGGTGCCGAGCTTCGAGCGCATTCGTCCCGAGCAAGGCGCTCCGCCAGCGGACGAGGGCCGAGCGATCGGCTACGGTTTGCTGCGGGGACTCACCGCAGAGTTCGGGGAACACTCGGGGCACTGGGTCGACGAGCTCGAGCAGTCGACACGGACCTACGACATGGGTTTCGCGTCGGCGACCGATCTCGTTCCGGTCTTCGTCGACGCGCTCGGACCGGCCCGAACCGCTCCGGGCGGGATGGTCCCGAACGAAGGCGAACTCCACCGCGAAGGATCGCTCCGCTGGGTTCGCGTCGAGCAGGCGCTTCCCGTCGTGGCGCCGTTCTTCGAGGGAGACTTCCCCGCGGCGTGCCGAGGAGCATTGCGGCTCGCGAACTCGGGACCCGAGTCGATCTCCAGTACGGAGCGCCACGAGATCCTCTCTGCGATCGTCCGCGCCAAACTGAAGCTCGCGCAGGGGCTCTTCATGATCTTGCGCAGCGACACGCTGAAGCGCCTCGCCGATCGTGTCCTCGAGAGGCCCAGCGTCATCGCCTACACCAGCGCGGCGGCCCGTTGGCTCACGTCGTCACGAGCGGGCTTCATCGAGTGGATCGCGAGCAACGCCGGCATTCGGTTCGATCGGTCGGTGCCGAGTGCCGAGGACCCATCGCTCACGCTGTTTCGATTCGAGCCGACCCTCGCCACGACGTCGCTGGTGAAGACCGAGATCACCGCAGCGCCGACGGCGGATGCGCCACTCCTCTCGGCCGGATTCGTCACGATCCAGGGGATCAACCCCTACGACTCGACCAAGAAGTTCCGGCTGCGCCTCCTGGGTTGGTCGGAGGCGCCGACCGACGGAGGTGCCTTGCTCTCGACCCGAGCCGAACTGCGCTTCGGACCGCAGGGTCGCACCCTCGCCAACGTGGACGGCACCGAACTCTGGATCTTGCCCCGAGAGCCCGACGGCGCCCCGCTCGCCCTCGCCGCGAGGAATTGGTCGAGTGGCGACTGGAGCCCCTCCGGCGATCTCTTCATCGCCCGGCTCGGCGAGGACTCCCACGAACTCGAAGTCGTCGACCTCGAGAGCTGGCCGGAGCTCGGGCGCTCGGCCCGGTACTCGAGCGTCACGAGCTTCGAGATCTCCTCCGACGACCGCACGTTGACCATCGAGCGAAGCGGAGCGCCACCCGTGAGCATCGCGCTCCACTCGGCGCCCCTCCCCGATCCTGGCACCCCGTGGGACTCGGAAGCCACGGCCCGAGTCGGCGCATTCTGCGCCGAGTCCGAGATCCACTCGGCTCACATCGATCCGCATCACCGATGGCTCGTCGGCACGCTCACCGATCCCTCCGGCCTCCGTTCCACGCGACTCTGGTTCCTCCGAGAGCCCACGGTCCTGACACAGAAGGTCGTGGAGTGAACGGCGAGGGACCCAGGTGTTCGAGGTCTGAGCGCATCGGCCGCGCGGAAGCGACGGATCCGGCGGAACGCTGGCGCATCGATGGCTGCGTCGAGTTGCACCGGACGGGCTGGCCGCCGGAACCTCGGGCGCTCGGCCGGATTGAGCTTCCAACGGGCTGCTCGGGCCGCATCACGGACAGTTCGAGGTCCGACAGGCGGGCGAGCTCGGCGTCGGATCGAAATCGCAGGTCGTCGGCTCCGGAATCGGAGCTCCTCCGGAGAAGAGCCAGGACAGACCGTAGATCGCGTCGCTGATGTCGAAGGCGCCGTCGTCGTTCACGTCGCCCGCGCTGAGACAACTCAGTGAGGCCGACGTGAAGAGCGCTTCGAGGAGCGTGATCATGTCGCTGAGCTCCACGACTCCGTCCCGATTGACATCGCCGCGCACGAACCTCGGTCGAAGGACGGTCAGAGAACGGGCCGCCGGCGAGAACAGGGCGACGTCGTCGGTTCCGTCCAGGTTCGTCATTCGGGTCTGATTGGTGACCGCGTCACCGTAGTAGATCTTCCCGACGCTGAGATCGACTGCGATCGACTGGGCTTCGGCGACGCCCAAGACGATGAGATCGGAACCATCGAAGTTCGCGCGAACGAGCTGCCCGCCGACTCCGGCGTAGATGTGGTTGTTCGTGGTGTCGACCGCGACGGACCCCGCCGTCAGCGTGGTTCCGGTCAAGATCTGTTGGAGCCCCGAGCCGTCGGTCCCCATCCTCCAGATCCCGGGCGCGATCAGGCTCGGCCACCGTGCCGCGAGGAAGATCAAGTCGCTCTGCGGCACGACCAGGATCTCGACCGCACCCGGGTTTCCGACCGGCGCGATGAACGTCACTCCCGATCCGTCGAGGTTGCAACGGTAGACACCCTGCGGTTGGCTCGATCCGCTGAAGGGCAAGCACATGAAGTAGACGAGGCCCGCATCGCTATCGAGGGTGAAACCGGTGACGGAGAGCGGTGGGAGCAGGGGGGCGACCGTCGTGGCTCCCGATCCGTCGAGATTCGATCGCTGGATCCCCAGGAAGTTCTCCCAGTACAAGAACTCGGCGTCCTCGTCGATTGCGATCGACGTCGGAGTGGCAACCCCCGCCTGAGAGATCACGGTGGTGGGATTCGCTCCATCGAGATCGAAGCGACGAATCTGGAAGTCCGAGAACCCCGACAGGGTGAGAACATAGAGACCGGACTGAGCCCGGGCAGGCGAGACGAGACAACAGAGCGCCAGTCCAAGGGCCAAGACAGTCGTTTTCGACACAGGCAATCCTCTCGGATCGGGTTGGCGAGTCGGAGAAGGCGAGTGGAACCGCAACGACGTTCCAAGAGCCTACAGCTCGTTCCCGCCCCCCCGGCTATCGACGCAAGTCACAGCCCACGGCTCCCTCAGTGTCACGGAATCGAACAGTCGGTCGGCTCTACTCGAGAGATACCAACGGTGGGCGAGCTGTTTCGGAAGCGAGTAGACCCAGGGTCCTCTCCCTCGGATCGGAGGATGGTGGGGTCGGAGGGTGCGGGTGGCGGTCGTTGAGAGGGAGTGAGGGCGTCGAGGCGCGGGATCGGGAGTGGATTTCGGGGTCGCGTCGGGACACGAGGGGGCCGGGGTCGGTGCGAGCGGGACGCGCACGGACTCCGGCGGTGTTTGTCGGATTCGCGAGGTTGTCGCGGGACCGGGACGGGTCAGCCGGGATCGAGGATGCAGTCCAGGCGGTAGTCCTCGACTGCCTGGAAGGTGGCGTGGGGGAAGATCGCGTTGCGGTCGCCCGCGCGGAACAGGTTGAGCGCTAGGCGGTGGGCGACGAGCCAGTCGCTGTCGCGAAGGATGAGCTCGAGGCGGAGCTCGCGGTCATCGGTGGCGTAGCGGGGGCGAAGCCGGACGGCGGTCTCGGGGGTGGACGCGGCGGCGTTCGGGTCCTGACGGAGGACGCCCCGTCGTCCGAGGAAGCGTCTGCCGGAGAGGGCGACGCGCGCGCGGACTTCGTCGCGCTTCTGGCGCGCGAGGCGATAGACCTCGTCCATGACCTGGCGTGGGGTCAGACCGGCGACGGTGGGAGCGGTGACGCGGACGGCGACCTCTTCCGGCATGTCCGCGGAGAAGAAGAAGTCCGGCCGGCGGAAGCGATAGAGTCGCTCGCCGGAGGGGCCGGGCTCGAGGAGGAGGCCGGGCCACTTGCGGAAGTCGTCGACGAGCTCCGCTTCGACCGGGTTGTGGAGCTGGTAGACCATCCGGAGGATCTGGTCGCCGGAGCGCGGGGTCTCGACGAAGTTGAAGGTGCGTCCGCCGCTGGCCCAGAGGTTCTCGGATCGATCCCGATAGCAGTTGAGCGCGCGAGCGATGAGGCTGTTCATGTCGCGCTCGATGTTGGCGGTCTCGGAGTGGTCGAGGTTGCCCGATCGATCGCGCATCTGCGAGTGTTTGTGGTTGGACATCGCGATGAACGTGTGGAGATCGAAGCGGTAGCGCTGCTGCTGGTAGCCGACGATGTAGCCGAGCGCATTCGTCACCTCGCGGTCGGGACGCAAGAACATCCGACGTTCGCTCGTGCGACGCGTGATCATGCCGGCTTCGCCGGGGTAGCGTGGACGCGGTCGAGTCATGCGGCGCCGAAGAGCAACACCGTTGCCGAGCCCCCGAGCGAGTCTCAGGGCCCCCCGAGTCCGCGCCACCGGGCTCGGCTTTTCGCTTCTGTGCGACGCGCGATCGGTCGATCGTCCCGCGTCGGTCGACGGGCCAATGGCCGTCGCGACGTGGGACTTCTTCGGGACCCTCGAGCCGGAGAGGTGCCACAGGGGCGACCGGACGACGGCTGGATCAGGTGTCGTTCGACTCGACCAGCGACAAGGGGAACTCGCCGACGAAACTGAGTTCGGCCGGTCCCGTTTTCCAACACGCGAGCGACGCATCATCGACTTCGATCTCGAGATCGCCGCCGAGCAGATGAACGGTGCACCGCGTATCGATCATCCCGAGTCGTCGCAACGCGACGGCTGCTGCGGCCGCTCCGGTTCCGCAGGCCTGAGTCTGCCCCGATCCGCGTTCCCAGACGCGGAACTCGACGTCGTGTCGGTCGGTCGCCCGGACGAACTCGATGTTCGCGCGGTTCGGGAATCGGGAATGGTGCTCCAGCGCGGGACCGAATTCCTCCACCGGGAAATCGGCGGGGTTCGAGCTCAGCGGGACGACGAAGTGCGGGTTGCCGAGCGAAAGCACGGTCCCCTCGAACGCGGTCCGTCCGCCTCCGACGTCGACTTCGACCACGGCGCGCTCCTCCTCGACGATGGCACGTCCCATTCCGACGCGGACCTTCGGTGGAGTGCTCGCGAGATCGACCGCGACCGACAGCGCCCCCGCGTCCGTCGCGATCGTGAATCGATCCGTCTCCGCGTAGCCCCGTTCCCGCGCGAGGCGCGCGACGCAGCGAATCCCGTTGCCGCACATCTCGGCTCGGCTTCCGTCCGCGTTGAACATCTCCATGCGGCAGGGATGCTCGGGGTCGCGTCGGACGATGATCAGCCCATCGGATCCGACCCCGCGGTGCCGGTCGCTCAGGACGCGACTCCAACGTGACGGGTCCCCGACGCTCAGGTCGAGCTGTTCCAGCTCCCGTTCGTCGAGATACACGTAGTCGTTCCCGAGCCCGTGCATCTTGACGAACGGCACGCGTGCGCGACGAGCTCGGGTGTTCACGGGTTTCCTTTCTCGGAGTCCTGCGGTCTTATATCACGGGATCGCGGTCGGTCCCACGTCGATGGGGCGGTGACCGGACCGACGGTGCAGCTGGGGCCGCCCGCCCGCTCTTTCCGATCGATGCCCGAAGGACGAACGCTCGACGAGTTGCCGTGATCTCGGCCGCGAACCCGTCGACCGCGCTCTCGCGTCGTCGGGCTGGGCAGGAGTTTGGCACGCTCCCGGGTGACCGGGTTAGAATGGACCCAGGTGAGCCCGGAGCCGCCGCGACCCGTGGCGGCGGCGCGAACCGCGTTCGGGTTCCCCGCACAGGATGGATCGCAGCGAATTCGCGCAGCCGGCGGAAGCATCGCCGAGCGCGGCACCATGCGGTCACGCAAGCGGCACGGTTCACCCAGCAGCACGGTTCACCCAGCAGCACGGTTCACCCAGCAGCGCGGTCATGCAGCGCGAGCTCACGCAGCCGGAGAGGTAAGCCCAGTGAGTCGATCTCGTTTCCCTTCCGCAGCGTCGTACTCGGTCGTCGCCCCGTTCCTCCTCGTCGCCAGCCTCGCTGTTCTCGGCTGTACCGACGCGAACGGTCGAGCCGCAGCCGGGGCGACACCGCCCCTCGAGCGTGGCAAGTTCTACATCGAGTTGACGGAGAACCTCGAGGGACGGGTTCCCGAGGACGAGATCGCCGAGTTCCTCATCACGAAGCAGCTCCTCTTGCACGGGTTCCATCGTGTCGACAAGAAAGAGGAAGCCCGCTTCGTCATCACCGGCAGCCTCGAGTACACCTATCACAAGGAGCTGACCTTCGACTACGGAGGGACCAGCCAGCACCTGGAGCATCAATTCAAGGCGCTGGCCGAGCTCACGCTGACCGATACCCAGGCGGCGGCCGATTCGGAGCTTCGGGACGAGTGGTTCGACTTCCCCGAGCCGGGGCTGATCAACGGGCGGACCGATCGCAAGGATGCCCGGCGCGACATTCGGCGTTTGGCGGCCACGAAACTCTCGGAGCGCATCGTCA
This sequence comes from Planctomycetota bacterium, assembly GCA_020425835.1. The sequence continues at coordinate 10,458 of JAGQRC010000013.1, forward strand.
ATGGCAAGATCCTGCAGAACAAGGCGTGTCGGGATCTCGAGTACGCGCTCGGCGATCCATTCTCCGACCGCACCTTCAACGATGTGATCTCGTCCTACGTGAAGCTCGGTCGGCCCGCGGTCCCCTACCTGCTCATGTTGCTCCTCGACGATCGACCCGTCCGGCTCTCCGGAGAGTACCCCGGGTCGAAGAAGGAGGGCGCGGAGCCGGTCCTCTACTATCACATAGCGGACAAGGCCCTCGGCGAGATCCTGATGCGCGAGAGCGGCCTCGATCTCGAATCGACCGAGACCTATCTCAAGAGGGTGATCACGGGTTGGTATTGGGCCTGGGAAGACGCGCAGGGGATTCCGAAGGAATTCCGAACGCTTCCCGAGAAGCGCGCCGACAAGGTCCCCGCTCCGGTCGGCGGTTGAACGGCGTGGCGTCCGAACTCACCGAGATCGAGGTCGTCGCGGACCGGACCGCCTCGAGTCGCTGCGACGACGGGTTCCTCCGCCTTCGTCGACTAACCCTTCGCAACCACTATCGAGACGGTTCGTCGTCGCGGGAGTACCCGTGTGATGTCGTCACCCGTCCCTCGGCCGACGCGGTGGCGATCGTGCTCTACCGCATCGAGACGTCCGGGTCGCCGCACCCGGTCGTCCACGTCGTTCTCAAGGAAGGGCCGCGCGCTCCGATCTACTTGCGCCGCGACAAGGACCTGGTGAGACCGGACCGCGCCGAATACCGCTCGATCGTCGAACTCGTCGCCGGGTTGCTCGAGCCCGGGGACGAGGGAACGGGCGGTCTCGAGAAGCGCGCCTCGCTCGAGTCTCACGAAGAGGCGGGCTACCGCGTCCCGGTCGATCGGATTCGGGCGATCGGTGACGGCTCTTTCGCCAGCCCCGGAATCTCCGACGAGAAGGTCTACTACTGTGTCGCGGACGTGACCGGGCTCGAGCGCGAAGAGGCGTGCGGCGACGGAAGCGTGATGGAGGAGGGGACCACCGCGGTCGTGCTCGAGCTCCGCGATGCCATCCGTCGGTGTCGACGGGGAGAGATCCCGGACATGAAGACGGAGGTCGGTCTGCTGCGTCTCGCCGACGCCATCGGGTACCTGCCTCAGCTCGGCCGCTTCGCTTCGTCGCTCGGCTCGGAGTTGACCGCCGCGTTCGACGACCTCGGCGCAGGCGAATGACGCGCGCCCGCGTCGGGATCGTCGGGGCTCGACGTCGCAGGCAGGGTCTCGGTCCCTACATGGCTCGGTTCTTCGACCGTCAGGGCGCGGAGATAGTGGCCGTGCTCGGGACCTCCGCGGACTCGGCCCGCGCCGCCACCCGGGAACTCGCCGAAGCCGGCATGAGCCCGAGGCCGTTCGCCGACCCGGAGACCTTCTTCCGCGATGGCGACCTCGAGGCCGTGGTCATCGCGTCTCCCCACGAAACGCATCTCGCCGTGCTCGAGCTCGCCGCCTCGCACGGAGTCGCCGCGTTCTGCGAGAAACCGTTCGTCTGGGGTGGACCCGACCCGATCGCGGACGCAGAGCGGGTCGTCGAGGAGTTCGCGCGTCGGGACTTGCTGCTGCTCGAGAACGTCCAGTGGTCCTACACGCTTCCGGCGTTCTGCGAGCTCCATCCCGGCGTGTGGGAGCCGGGACGATCGGTTCGGACCCTCGAGTTCCTGTTGGGGCCGGCCGCCCGCGATGTCGGTCGCATCACCGACTCTCTGTCGCACGTTCTCAGTGTGTTGCAGACGCTCGGTGGCGTTCCGGACGGCGCGCTCCAGGAGGTTCGCTTCGAGTCCTTGGACGCGGATCGACTCGTTCTCGGGTTCCGTTATCCCGGTCAGCGAGGCCCGATCGAGACGACGGTGACTTTGAAGCATGCCCCGCATCCACCGCGACCCGCCGGCTACGGCATCGATGGTCACTTCGCGCTTCGGAAGATCGAACCGACGAGCTACGCGATCACGTTCGAGCGCGCGGATACCGGGCGATCCGTGCCGGTCGCCGATCCCATGGAAGCCCTGATCCACGACTTCCTGGCTGCTCTGCGGACGGGCGACGCTCCCCGTTGGGCGACCGTCACCGCTTCGCACATCGTGCCGCGGCTTCGCCATCTCGTCGAGCTTCGCGACGCGTACCTCGAGGCCTCACGGTCGGATTGAGACCGCCCCGGGCTCGGACGGGCCGAGGGCCCGCCGCCGACCCCCTCTCGGGCATCGCCGCCCGTCTTGCCCGATCCCGATCGACCGGGTAGGGTCGCGGCGCCCCGCGATAGCGGCTTCCCACTCCAGTCGCCGCGTTCACCGACGAATCCGCGGACCGAATCGTTGCGACCGGATCATGGCGTCATCGCCAGACCGTGTGATCGCCAGACCGTGTGATCGCCAGACCGTGTCATCGCCAGACCGTGTGATCGCCAGACCGTGTCATCGCCAACCATGCCGAGACGAGAGCGCCATGACCGCCCAGAGTGACACCGACAAGGAACTCGCCCCGATCCACGACTTCGGGAACAAGCTCCTTCAGCCCTCCCTGATCGACTCGCTCAAGGAGTACGTACGGTGGCAGGTGCAGATCCGGGCGAGTGAGGATCCGGAGCCGCTGTTCGCGGACGGCCCCGACCGTGGTCCGGTCTCGATCAATCTCGATCTCACCACCGCGTGCAACTACGCCTGCGATCACTGCGTCGACATGGACATCCTCAACATGGGGATCAAGTATGAGTACGACCGGCTCGTCTCATCGCTGGAGCGCTTGTGCGACAAGGGACTCCGGAGCTGCATCCTGATCGGGGGCGGGGAGCCGACGGTGTTCCCGAAGTTCCCGGAGATCGTGGCACTCCTGAAAGGTCGAGGCGTCAAGGTCGCCGTCGTCTCGAACGGGAGCGGGATGCGGCGGATCGAGCCCGTGGCGCACCTGTTCGACGCCGACGATTGGGTGCGGCTCTCCCTCGACTCGGGAACCGATCCCACGTTCCAGGCCATGCACAAGCCGAAGAAGCCCATCTCGCTCGAGCAGATCTGCGCCGACGTGAAGGACGTGAAGTCCAAGTTCCCGGGACTCCGGATCGGGTTCTCCTTCATCGTGACCTGGAAGGGCGCCTTCACCAACGACACGAAGATCGTCGAGAACATCCACGAGATCGAGGCAGCCACCCAGCTCGCGAAGGACCACCTGTTCGACTACATCTCGGTCAAGCCGTTCCTCGTTCGTTCCCCGGACAACAATGCGGAGATCGTCGGTGTCGACGACAGCTGGACCGACTTCGAGGCGATCACCGCTCGGATCCGTGCCGCCGTCGAGCAGGCCAAGCGACACGAGACCGCGACCTTCAAGGTCGTCGAGAGCACCAACCTTCGGGTCCTCGAGAACCAGAGCTACGCCAACTACACCAAGCAGCCACGCCAATGCCACTTCACCTACTTCCGGCAAGTGCTCAGTCCACTCGGACTCTACAACTGCCCGGTCTATCGGCACGTCGAACAGGCCAAGCTCGGGGGAAAGCACTCCTATGCGACGGAGGAGAGCGCCGCGGAGACTCGGGCGAATGTCGGACGACTGATCCAGTCCTTCGACGCGTCGTGCGAGTGCAAGGAGGTGACCTGCCTCTACAACAGCGCGAACTGGATGGTCGAGGATCTGATCCAGAATCCCGAGAAGCTCGACCAGCTGGAGCCCGCCCCGGAACGCAACGACTTCTTTCTCTAGATGGGATGAGAAGGCCAGTCTCCTTTGGGCCTCCGAGCCCGTCCTAGTGTGGTGTTTGAAAAATTCGCTACATTAGTTTGAGGGTCTACGCGCGTGGCCTCGTCTCTCCTACCATGGAAAGGGGAGGCCAATGGTCATGGGACGTCCTGCCACGACAATCACTCTTACCGACAACGAGCGCGAGGATCTCCGCGCACTCTCCCGTCGGTCCAAGACTTCTCAGGCACTCGCTCTGCGCGCCAGAATCGTCCTCCTCGCTGCACGCGGATTGCCCACCGAGGACATAGCCGAGCAGCTCCAGGTCGCGAGTCAAACCGTCAGCAAGTGGCGGAAGCGCTACGCCGAGCGACGGCTCGATGGAATCTGCGATGCCCCGCGGTCCGGGCGCCCACGGAAGATCTCCGATCATGAGATCGAGCAGCTTGTTCGGACGACCTTGGAGAAGAAGCCCAAAGGAGCAACTCATTGGAGCTGCCGACTGCTCGCCGATGAACTGCGGATCCCCGTCAATCGAGTACACCGCGTCTGGAAGGCGTTCGGGCTTCAACCCCATCGCAGCGAGACCTTCACCATCTCTACGGATCCGTTCTTCGCCGAGAAGGTCATCGACATTGTTGGCCTCTATCTCGATCCACCCGCGAATGCCGTCGTTCTCTGTGTCGACGAGAAGTCTCAGATCCAGGCCCTCGACCGCACGCAGCCGCTTCTACCAATGCTCCCCGGCCAGACGGAGCGACGCACCCACACGTACTCGCGGCACGGGACGACCTCTCTCTTCGCAGCTCTAGACGTCGCAACTGGCGAAGTCCTCGCACAATGTCACCGTCGGCACCGGAGCCAGGAGTTCCTGAAGTTCCTCCGGAAGATCGATCGCGAGGTTCCCAAGGAACTCGACGTCCACGTCGTCATGGACAACTACTGCACGCACAAGACCGCTGCGGTACGCAACTGGTTCAACAGGCGACCTCGGTTTCATGCACACTACACCCCGACCTACTCGAGCTGGCTCAACCTGGTCGAGCGCTTCTTCTCACTCCTCACCGAACGCCAGATCCGACGAGGCGTCCACAGAACAACACGCTCGCTGGAACGAGCCATCGAAGAGTTCATCGCGACTCACAACGAGAACCCGAAGCCGATCCGCTGGACAAAGACCGCGGAGGAGATCTTCCAAAGCCTCGGTCGACTTCTTCAGCGGACTTTTCAAACACCACACTAGGGACTGGGTCGGGAGCGCCCCCGTTTCCCGGGCAGCTTCGATCATCGCCCGATGGCGATGGTGCGGAAACCTCGACCTCCCGAACGGCACGGCTCCGGTGTCGCACCCGGTCTCGAACGCATGTGACCCTAGTGGCCTCGAGTATCGAGGTCAATGTCGCCGAGACACGGCGCGAGCCGTTCGATGCCGCAGCGGGTGAACTCGACGATCCTCGGGGTCGGGCCCTGTGCGGCCCGAGCCCGACGGTTAGAATCCGCGCTCGGCTCTCCAAGATCACCAACTGGCGCTCGACCACGCACGAGCCGTCCGTCGGCGCACCTTCGATCTCCGTCGGCCGACCGGTCGTGCCGGCGCGTCCCCCGAATCGAAACCCCATGGCCGGTCGAACGTCGCGCTCACCGGCCGAGGATGGTGCAACATGCGATTCCACCTCGCAGCGTCGATCGGTGCCGGCGTACTCCTCCTCGCCTTCCGACTCGGGGCCCAAGGCCCGGACGTCATCGTGGGAGATCTGCCATCGGCCGTGAGCTGGGGAAGCTCGGGACCGATCGTCGCCTACTCGGTCGGGACGACCTCGTGCAACCTCGGGGATGCGGTGCTCTCGTGGGAGGCGGACACGCCAGACCACCCGGTGATCGGGCAGCAGATGTATCGGCTGCGCGATGGACGGTTCGATCAGATCGGCGTCAGCTGGCTGAAACACGGGTTCTGTGCGCTGAGTCAGACGCTCTGCGGCCCCTGCCTCCCGACCGACTGCTCGACGCTCGGTATCGGTTGCTCGGACCCCTACACCGCGGAGCGCAACGGTCAGCAACCGACCCTGGGGCCGCGCTCGCAGGTGAACCCCCACACCGGCGTCTTTCCGTTCCCCTTCTCGGCACCCGGATACGACCCCGTGATCGGTCGGCGGCTCCAGGTCCCGATCGATGATGTCGACCCCCAGCTGAACGTCGGAGCACTCTACTGGGTCGAAGGCCACTACGTGACGCAGGACGACGCCGCCGCCGGGAACCAGGACAACAACGTCTCCTACCGCTCGGTGACGGTGGGCTCCGACGTGGCGCTCTTTCCGATCGACGTCAACGGATCGACGGTGCAGCAGCTCCCGGCGATCTACGCGTGGCAGGCCGAGGTCCCCACCGTGGAGATCGACGCAGTGCGCGTCCCGTCCGAGGGGCTCCTGCTCCTTGCCCACGACGTCCGAGACAACGGCGACGGCACGTGGCACTACGAGTACGCGCTCTACAACATGAACTCCGACATCTCCGCGCGCTCGTTCGACGTGCCGTTCACGCCGGGCGGCACGCTCACCAACGTGCAGTTCTTCCACACGCCGTACCACAGCGGTGAGCCCTACAGCACCGCCCCTTGGTCATCGTCCGTCGGCGCCTCCAGCGTCACCTGGTCGACCAACACGTTCGCCGTGGACCCCAACGCCAACGCGCTGCGTTGGAGTCGTATGTTCACGTTCCGATTCGACTCGGACTCACCGCCGGTCGCGGGCACGGGAACGGTCGGCATGTTCAAGAACACCGCCACCGTCAACGTGCCGATCCT
>JAGQRC010000138.1 GCA_020425835.1 Planctomycetota bacterium
CTGCTGCTTCGAGCAGGCGGAGGTCGTCGGCGGGGAGCGAGGCGCTCGAGGGGGATCGCCGCTCGAGCCGGGTGATCGTGTACACGGGGCAGAGCTCGGTCTGCAGGTCGAGAGGCCACGGCGTCTCGCCGACCTCCAGCTCGCGGTAGGGCGTCCGCTGGACGGATCCGCAGGTCCGTCCCTAGATCTCCCGGGCGAGGCCGACGTAGCAGTGATGGTCGCCGCGGTTCGCGAGGAGCTCCAGCGTCAGCGCGCAGATGCCGTTGTCGGTCTGTGCCCGCTTCACCTCGAGGCCGAGGTCGTCGAGCAGCTCGCGGACCTCGTGGGGATCCTCCGGGATCGCGACGAAGCGACGAAGGGTGTCGGTGGCGATCTTCATCGGGGGGCTCCCTCCGCCGACGGCATTCCGCGATACAACGTTCGGTGCACGCGAAGATCCTGCTCGTAGAGGCTCCGCACCTTGGAGACTCCGGCCCACTGGGCTGCCATGCGCGTCGTGCCCAGACCGAACGCGATACCGCTCACCTCATCGGGGTCGAAGCCGAACTCGGCGAACACGTTCGGATGCACCATGCCCGCCCCGAGGATCGTCACCCAGCCGGCGCCGTGACACGCATCGCAACCCGCGCCATCGCAGCTCGTGCAGGCGACGTCGACGCCGACCGAGGGCTCGGTGTAGGGGTAGAACTTCGGCTTGAAGCGGATTCGACCGGACTCGCCCCACAGTGAGTGCGCGATGAACGACAACGTTCCCTTGAGATGGGCGAACGTCAGCCCGCGGTCGACCCAGATGCCCTCGTACTGGTGGAACATCGCGAGGTGCGTGGCATCGACCGCCTCGTTGCGATACACGCGGCCGAGCGAAGCGACCCGGATCGGCAGGTCCTCTCGGCTCCGCGCCTGCAGCACGCGCGCTTGCACCGTGGTCGTGTGGCTCCGCAGGAGCAGCCCACCCTCGACCCAGAACGTGTCCTGCATGTCGCGCGCGGGGTGATGCTCGGGGATGTTGAGCGCATCGAAGTTGAAGTAGGCGTTGTCGACCTCCGGGCCGTCGACGACCTCGAATCCGAGACGGCGCAGGACCGACGTGATGCGACTCTCGACGAGGTTCAGCGGGTGTCGCGCGCCGCGCGGGAAGGCGACGCCCGGCATCGTGAGATCTTGCCACTCCGCGTCGAGTTGCGAGGACTGCGCCGCCGACTCGACGCGGATCTTCGCGCTCTCGAGCTCGCTCTCGATCGCGTTCTTCGCCTCGTTGATCTCGCGCGCGACGACCGGACGCTCCTCGGCGGAGACGCTCTTGAGGGAGGCGAGCGCATTCTTCAGCGCGCTCTTCTTGCCGGTGTGGTTGCGACGGACCTCCTCGAGCTCCTGTGGAGAGTTCGCCCGCGCGAGATCATCGCGGAATTCGGAGAGCAGGGCCCCGACGTCGGGGCGACCTTGGGACTGGGACATGGGAGACTCCGTGAACATCGGTAGAATCTGCGGCCGCCGAGCAGCCCGGGACCATACGGGCTACCCCACGGCGCGGAAAGGCCACTTTGGGCCGCGCGGCGGAGACGACCGCGGCGTCCGCACCGACGGGTCGCGTCGGCCCCGAGCCGGAATCCCATCTGCACCCGCGAGAGGCCCGACGGTTGAGCTCCAGCGTCCACCTTTCTCACCTCTCCTACCTCGAGTCCGAGAGTCTCCACGTGTTGCGCGAGGTGGCGGCGGTCTTCGAGCGGCCGGTGCTCCTCTATTCCATCGGCAAAGACTCCGCGGTGCTCCTGCACCTCGCTCGCAAGGCGTTCTGGCCGGCACCGTTGCCGTTCCCGTTGCTCCACATCGACACGGGCTACAAGTTCCCCGAGATGATCGAGTTCCGGGATCGTCGCGTCGCCGGCTCCGGGGTCGATCTCCGCGTCCATCGCAACGAGGCGGCGATCGAGCGGGGAGCGAACCCGTTCACGCTCGGCACGCAGCGCTGTTGTGCGTTGCTGAAGACCGAGGCCCTCCTCGACGCGTTGCGGACCGGCGGCCACGACGCGGCGATCGGTGGTGCACGACGGGATGAGGAGCGTTCGCGAGCGAAGGAGCGGTTCTTCTCGTTCCGCGATCGTCACGGCCAGTGGGATCCGCGCAATCAACGGCCCGAGCTGTGGAATCTCTACAACGGTCGAGTTCGCCCCGGCGAGAGCATCCGTGCGTTCCCGCTCTCCAACTGGACCGAGCTCGATGTCTGGCTCTACATCGCGCGGGAGTCGGTCCCGATCCACCCGTTGTACTTCGCCCGAGAGCGGGAGGTCATCGTGCGGGGGGAGCAACTCCTTCCGCTCGGTCCGACGGTGATCCCCTCCTCGAGCGACCGCGTCCAGCGGGTCCGTTGCCGGTTCCGAACTCTGGGCTGCTATCCCTGCACCGGGGCGATCCGTTCCGAGGCGTCGAGCGTGACGGAGATCATCCAGGAGATGATCACACTGCACACTTCGGAGCGCTCGCACCGTGCGATCGACCACGACGTCGATGGGTCGATGGAGCGGAAGAAGCGGGAGGGGTACTTCTGATGACCCTCGACCGTTTCGTCGCCTCGTACATGGGTCGGAGCCGTCTGCGGTTCACCACGATGGGCAGCGTCGACGACGGCAAGTCGACGCTGATCGGTCGACTGCTGCACGACAGCGGGAACCTCCCGACGGACCAGTGGCCCGCGCTCGAGAGTGGAGAGGAGCTCGATCTCTCGCGCGTGACGGATGGCCTCTCGTCGGAGCGGGAGCAGGGGATCACCATCGACGTCGCCTACCGGTACTTCTCGACGCCACACCGGAACTTCATCGTGGCGGACGCCCCGGGACACGTTCGCTACACCCGCAACATGGCGACGGCGGCGTCGACTGCGCAGCTCGCGCTCCTGGTCGTCGACGCCCGGAAGGGCGTGACCACCCAGACGCGTCGACACGCGTTCATCGCCGCGCTGCTCGGGGTCCGTCGCTTCCTGATCTGCGCGAACAAGATGGACCTCGTCGACTACGCGGAGTCGCCGTTCCGGGCCGTCGTCGACTCGTTCTCGGAGTTCGCCGCGCGGCTCGGGGGCGTCGACCTCGAGTTCGTCCCGGTCTCCGCGCTCCGCGGCGACAACGTCGTCGAGCCGAGCCGACGGATGCCGTGGTACACGCGCGACACCGTATTGGGACAACTCGAGCACGTCTTCGTCGAGAGCGACCGCAACCTCGTCGACTTCCGCTTCCCGGTCCAGGGGGTCGCCCGGACGCCGGAGTTCCGCGGCTACACCGGGCAGATCCCGTCGGGCCGGATCCGCCGAGGCGAGGAGATCGTGGTCCTCCCGGCGCGGGAGCATGCTCGCGTCGTCAGGATCGCGACGGCGGACGGCGATCTCGACGAGGCGTTCGCGCCGCAGTCGGTCACGATCGCTCTCGATCGCGAGATCGACATCGGTCGCGGCGACATGATCGCGCGACCGGGGAACCTGCCGTGGGTCACCGACCGGTTCGAGGCGATGGTCGTGACCCTGGCCGAGGGGGGCATCGATGCGACGCGCCCGTACGGAATCCAGGTCGGGACCCAGGCGGGCCGCGTGACGTTCTCGGTGCGCTACGCGATCGATGTCGACACCCTGCGGCGTCGACCCAGTGACGCGCTGGAGCTCAACGACATCGCGCGCGTCGCGCTGCGATCCACGCGGAATCTGTTCCTCGATCCGTACGAGCTCAACCGAGCGGCGGGTGGGTTCATCCTGTTCGACGAGGAGTCCTTCGCGACGGTGGCCGCCGGGATGGTCATTCCTCGTCGCAGCGAGGATGACCTCGGCCCCGTCGAGTCGACGTCTGCCTCGGCCGACGACCGCTCCGCGGACGACGTCCGCCGGCGTTGCGGTGTCACGCTGTGGCTGACCGGACTCTCCGGAGCGGGGAAGTCGACGATCGCCGAAGCGTTGGAGCGGCGACTCGTCGCGAGCGGGCGAGCGGTGGTCCGCCTCGACGGAGATCGGTTGCGCGAGGGACTCGCGCGCGATCTCGGCTTCTCCGCCGACGATCGTCGCGAGAACATCCGGCGTGCCGCCGAGGTGGCGCGGCTTCTGAACGACTCCGGTGTCCTGGTGGTCGCGGCGCTGATCTCGCCGTACGAGGAGGAGCGTCGACGCGCCCGGTCGATCGTCGGCGACGAGCGGTTCGTCGAGATCCACGTCGACGCGCCCTTGTCGCTCTGCGAGGAGCGCGACCCGAAAGGACTCTACGGCCGAGCCCGTCGCGGCGAGATCGAACGATTCACCGGACTGACCGATCCCTACGAGATCCCCGAGCGACCCGACCTCCGGCTCGACACGGCGCGATCGACGGTCGACGAGTGCGTCGATGCGCTGGAGCGGGAGATCCGCTCGAGGGTCGGGTAGCCCGGGCCGCGTGTCGCCGGAGGTGGGATCCGGTCAGGGAGGGTGTTCTCACACGGTGAGATCGAGGTCACGCGACGTCATGCGCACCAACACGTCCATGAGCTCGCGTCGAACGATGGGTTTCGCGGCGTACTCGTTGCAACCGGCGGCGAGGCACTTCTCTCGGTCGGTGGACATCGCGTTGGCGGTGAGTGCGACGATCGGTCCGTCGTACCCCTGCGTCCGGAGGGTCGCGACCGCAGCGTATCCGTCCATGACGGGCATTTGCATGTCCATGAGAATGACGTCGTAGGGTGGGTCCGCACCCAACGCTTCGTCGACGGCGTCGGCCCCGTTCTCGACGATTCGGGTCTCCGCGCCGGCTTTGGTCAGGACCATCCGAATGAGGCGGCCATTGTCTCTGCCGTCCTCTGCGACCAGGATCCGAACTCCTTCGAGCGACCCCGAGAGCCATTCCCCGTTGTCGCTCGGTGAGGTCGTCCGCTCCGAGGAGCCGAGCTCGGTCACGTGTGAGTCGGCCACGACCCCCACGGGGATCTCGACATCGAATCGAGTCCCAGCTCCGGCCTCGCTCTCGACCGACAGATTGCCGCCCATCGCTGTTGCGAGTTCCTTGGAGATCGCGAGACCGAGCCCCGTACCGCCGAAGCGACGAGTGGTCGAGCCGTCCGCCTGCACGAACGGCATGAACACCCGATCGAGCTGGTCGGGAGTCATGCCGATGCCGGTGTCACAGATCGAGAACACGACCGCAGGGAGACTCGAATCTCGGGACTCCATCACGGAGGAACGAACTCGCACCTCGATCCCTCCCTCCGCCGTGAATTTCAGTGAGTTCCCGATCAGATTGATCAGGAGTTGCCGAAGGCGGGTGGGGTCTCCGATCATCCGATTGGGGATCGGGCTGTCGAGATCGAAGTGCAGGTCGAGACCCTTTTCGATCGCTCGGGGCTCGAACAGCGCGCGTAGACCCATCAGAAGCTCACCGGGGGAGAACTCGATCGACTCGATCGTGAGTTGACCCGCTTCGATCTTGGAGAGGTCGAGAATGTCATCGATCAACCGCAGGAGATGGGTTCCGTTTCGCTGAATCGTCTGCGCGGCGTCGGCCCGCTCATCCGGTCGCAGGTCGTCCTCGAGGAGGTTCTCCGAGAATCCCAGGATCGCCGACAGCGGAGTCCTCAGCTCGTGACTCATGTTGGCGAGGAACTCGCTCTTTTGGCGAGTCGCAGACTCAGCGTGCGTGCGCGCTTGCTCGAGGCCAAGGATCAAGTCCTCGATCATCTCGATCTGACCACGGGTGTCGCGGATCCCCGTGACGGCGAGTCGCAGGAAGACCACGCCGCCCAGGACCGCGACGACGAGGCAGAGTGCCCAGGAGCGAGTGAGCTTCTCCTCCAGTTCCGCGAAGAGCCGCTCCTCCAGTCGATCGACTCCGGCTCGGAAGCCATTCTGGAGGCGTACGAGTCGGTCGTACGCGGACTGGACCTCTGCTCGGAGCTCGGTCCCCGCCTTCAGGTGCTCGATTCGAGATCGAGAGAGCTCGTACAGGCCGGCCCGTCCGAGAACGATGGTCTGGTGGTCTTCATCGAACCGGTACCCCGGCCCGAAGAGGAGCGTCTCGAGGAGGTCGATTCGGTCCAGTCGGAACGACTCCGGGAGCTGGAGGTGCCCCTCGTTCGCGTCCGTGATCAGGGCGAGCCACCCGCGCCGGAGTCGGGTGAGTGAGGACTTGAGCTTGTTGTCCTTGAGGTCGATGAGCGCGTCCGCATCGCTCTGCTCGCAGAGGTCGTCCAGGAGCGTGTCGAGATCGGCAACCTCCGTCTTGATCGCGGAGAGCTCTGTCCGCTCGGAGTTGATGCGACCGAAGTCGTCGAGCAAGTAGTCCGATGATGCGGGGTCGTTTCGCAGCTTCGCGAGCTGCACGGCAACTCGGAGGCGCAACAGGCCCTCGGCTGTGAGGACGCTCTCCCGGAGGGCCCGATGAGCCGCGATCGTCGTCTCGAGCGCGCGGGCCGTTGCGTGGGCGATGGCCTGGTGACTTCCGTGCCACCCGACGACTCGGCTCCAGAGCTCGTGGGTGTTCTCGAGCTCGACGCGCAGGGGAGCCCAGTCGGCGGCCAGTGGGTCCAGGAGACTCTGGCTCGGCCGGATCTCGGAAACCCGCTGGCTCCAGTCCAAGTGTGACTCCGAGGTGCTCGGATCGTCGCTGGAGGTCGGGTCCAGGAGTCTCGAACTGACAACACGGAAGTCGTCGACGAGGCTGAGAGTCGCCTGCGTGACGGCGAAACCGTCCGAGACTCGCTCCTCCAACAGGTCGCGTCGAGACTCGATCTCGTTCAGTCCCCAGCTCGCCATGGCCAGGGCGGTCGTTCCGACGAGTAGAGCGCCGAGAGTCAGCCAAGCGACTCGACGGACGATCGCGCGTCCCGTGGCTCTCGCGAGCTGGACGTTGTTCATGGCTTGTTCCGGGACCGAAGGCGACTCCACTGGAAGGGGACGACGCGGCCGCCTCGGAGGATCGTCGGCCAAACTTGGTGGCTGGCTTGGTGCTCTTCACTGCTGAGCCTCAGTGTCGACCCGGTTCCCAGGTCGAACTCGCCGAGCCCCTCCAGGGCGGTCACGACATCCTCGCGGGTGACGGCACCATCGATCTCTCCGAGCGCGCGACAGAGGATTCTTCCGACGATGTATCCCTCGAGCGAGACGAACGTCTTCGTCGCCTTCTCGTCCACCTTCCGGAGCGCGTCGGTGTACTCCGCGACGATCGGCGCCTTGCTGTCCAGATGCGGGACGACCTGCGTGACGATCACCTCGTCGCCGCGATCCCCCAGGGCTCGAGCCAGGGATTCGGCCCCGACGAACGAGACGTTGAGGAACAGGGGGTGGAAGTCGATCGATCGGGCCAGCTCGATGAACTTCGCGCAGGGTCCATACGAACCGACCATGATCACCGCCTTGGGTTGGGGATCCGCGGCGACGAGATCCGCGAGGCCGCCCTCCACGGCGAGCGTGTTCCGTTCGTAGCGAGCGTGGGCCACTCGATCCACTCGCTCCAGTCCGTGCGCCTCGAGGGCTGCGACGCCGCCGGAGAAGCCCGCATCGCCGTATCCGTCGCGTTGCGTGAAGAACGCGATCTCCTTCGGATCCAAGCCGACCTCTCGAACGAGCGCATCGACCATCGCGGCCGTCTCCTCGGCGTAGCTCGCGCGGTAGTTGATGACGTAGTGATCGGGTGGTGTGCGCCGCAGGACGCCGGCCCCCGTGAACGCTCCGAAGAAGGGAATCCTCCCCCGCGCGGCGATGGGAAGGGCAGCGATCGCGGTCGGCGTTCCGACATTGCCGACGATGGCGACGACGTCGTCCCGATCGACGAGCCGGTTCATGTTCGGAACGGTTCGACTCGGCTCATACCCGTCGTCGAGAACGATCAGCTCGAG
>JAGQRC010000139.1 GCA_020425835.1 Planctomycetota bacterium
CTCATTCCGGCCGAGAGCCCGAGCTTCCTGCGCCCAGCACACCTGTCGAAACTCGAAGTATGAGCCAATACGACTGCGTTTCGGCGGAAGCACTGGCCTTGAAATCTCGGACTCTCGCCTCGAAAGCAGTTTTTGAACGGACTGCTAGCCCTGACCCGCGCGGTTCCGCGACACTACGGCGTCGGTGAGCCGCAATCGGGGAGAGCGTCGGGGGTCGCGTCGAAGCCGAGGTGGGGGAACGGAACGGGCAGACTGGGATCTCCCGCGAACAGGAGCTCCAGGAGTCGCACCGGGTCGGCGAGGTCGATGTTGCCGGTATCGTCGACATCCATTGCATCGAGGCAGTCGCCCGCCTCGCCACCCACCAGAACGGCGCCCATCAGTTCGATCACGTCGGCAAGATCGACCGCCGCGTCACCGTTCACGTCACCGCGAACGAAGAGACCCGCGGACGGGTAGACCGGAATGGCGACGGTTTCGACCAGTGGCACCAATGCCTGGTACTCCTGGGTGATCAGGGTCGTCCCCGGTGTGGACAGCGTCGGATTGGACCCGAGCGTCAGGAGCACCGAGCTGCCGGGAACCACATCGGGAGCCACTCGAAAGACGGCACTCCCGAGGATCAGTCCGGTCGACGCCGGGACAACCGTGGAGGTGAACGGCGGCAGGGCTTCCAGCAGCACGTGACCGGTCCGAACGCTCGACCCCGATTCCGGGGGCAACTCCGGACTCGACGTCACGCAGAACTCCGCGCCGAGTTCGCCGGCGACGCCGGCCTCGAGATCGAGGTCGAGACTCTGGAGCGTTGCCGCGTCGTACCAGACAGCGAGCGAGAACCCGCGGACGGGCACGGTCGAGTCCAGGACGATCGGGATCACGACGGGGTCCTGCCCAGGTGCGACTCCAGGACCCGTCCCACCCTCGACCTGGAACGAGAAGAAGACGTGGTCGATGTCCGACCCCAGCACCGAGCCCGCCGGACCTTCCAGACACAGGAGGGCGTCCGCGGTCGGATCCGCTCCCTCGTCGGGGAAGGGCGCGGGGAGACTCGCGCCGCCTTCGACGACGACGGCAATCGCGCCGGCGAAATCGGCGATGTCGACCGCACCGTCGTCGTTGAAGTCGAGGGCGTCCAGGCAAGCGGGGGCGGCAGCGGCACCGAAGAGGTGCGTCGCCAGCACACTCAGGTCGGTGAGAGTGATCACACCGTCGCGGTTCACGTCGCCCCGGATGAACGGGACTTCGGCCTGCGCTCGAACGGACTCACCGAAGAGAAAAGCCAGGGGAGTTGCGATGAGGGCGAGGAAGGTCCACGAACGGATCATCGTTGCCACCTTCAGGGACGGGGCCGGTCGCGCTGTTGAAAGCGGTTGACTCGTTTCGCCGTACGACGGCGAAGTCACCTGAGCAGAAACCCTGCGGGGTTCAGAGCCATGAACCCTGGCATCGAGGATAGAGGTTGCTGAGGGGGGCTTCAACTGGGGAATCCAGTGCTCTGGGAGGGCTGACGAGGCCCACTTTCTCCTCGTTTATCCGCTGGAAACGCAGCAGCCCCGGCTGCTACCTCGAGGAACCCGAGGTCTCTTTCCGGCAAACCCACAAGTCGGCCTCGCCCCCGAGCCCCCTTTCGGCGGCTCCGGTCCAGCCCTCTCCAAGAGCGCCCATCCCGGGGCATGAGTCGTGCCGAGTACCGAGGCATAGTCCACAACCGATCAAAAGAACAGAGTTTATGCTCGAGGCGGAACAGGGCCTTCCGGCTCGAGTGTCAAGTCGGGTTTACACGCTCTCATCCGGCCGGGAACTCCGTTTCGCGCTGGGAATCTCGATCTCCAGCTTGGCGATGAGATTCGTCAGGTGCCGACGGGTCACGCCGAGCTCCCGAGCAACACGCGTTTGATTCCAATCGGCGCGAGCCAAGCGGCGTCGAAGGAGATCACGCTGGAAGCTCGCCGTCGCCGTTCGCCAGTCGCCCTCGTATCGAGTGACGTCGACGTCTCGAGGTCTCTCCGCCGAGCGGGCCGCTGGCGGAATCTCCGCACGGCCGATGCGCTCGTGCCGCTCGACCAGCCAACGCTGCGTCAGATTGTCGAGTTCTCGGACGTTGCCGGGCCATTGGTACGCGATGAGTCGCTCCAGGGCGTCCGCCGTGAGGAACGGTGCAGGCCGTCCCACCTGCTTCGCTCGGTAGACCGTGTACGCGTGGAGCAGGGGCTCGATGTCGTCGACGCGCTCGCGCAACGGTGGGACGCGAATCGCAATCGCACTAATCCGATAGTAGAGATCCTCGCGAAGTCGTCCGACCGCGACCGCAGTTTCGGGGTCGGTGCGACAAGTCGTCACGATTCGGGCGTTGAAGGAGCGTTCGACTTCGGTTCCGAGCGGCCGGAATCGCTGGGTCTCGATCACGCGGAGCAATCGCCCTTGAAGTCCGATGGGCAGCTCGTCCAAGTGATCGAGGACCAGGGTGGTTCCGTCCGAGCGGGCGAAGATCCCGTCGTGAACTCGGTCGGCCCCAGTGAAGGCTCCTGGGACGTACCCGAAGAGCTCCGCTTCGAGAAGTGGCTCCGGGAGGGCCGAGCAATTCTCGATGACGATCGGGTGTGCCCCCCGAGGGCTCCGGGAGTGGATGCGTTGGACCAGGAGGCTCTTTCCGACGCCACTCTCGCCGTAGACCAACAGCGGGACGTCGCTCCCGCACCACTTCGGAAACTGTCGCTCCAGGGCTCGGATCTCGGGTGACCTCGAGACGATCGGCTGCTCAGTGACCTCCGCCGGGACCCGCGAGGCCAGCTCGAGAAGCTCCGTTCGGCGTGCGAGTGCAGAAGTCTCCAAAGCGGAACTCTCGAGCGCGCCGGCGGTGTCCATTACGGCGGTCTCCGCGGCGTGCCGCTCGCGAGCGTTGTCGGACCGAAGGTCGTCGAGACGTCGCTCGAGTTCGAGGATCGTCATGCGGTCTCGATCCCGACCGGCCTCCAACAAGACCCTCACGAGCGCGGTCTCCAACTCGCCCAGTTCGTTCCGCTCGAGCCCCACTTCCGCCCCCTCGATCCAAGCGGGCTCGAAGAGACCGAGGTCGAGTCGCACTCTGAAGCGACCTTCACCGATTTCCAGTGAGTCACCGCGGGGTGGGCCGCCGGGCACGGTGCCCGCGCGATCGTCGTACTCGATACCGCGCTCGGACCAGGAAGCGATCACGCGCGCCCGCCGATCGGGAGACGCTATGACGCGGAGTTGGTGCAATCCGGCCACCTCGACCAAGGAACGAAGGGCTCGCTCGAGGTCTTCCTTCGCCGAGAACGCGTGCGACACAGGGATCGAGGACGGTTCGAAGTCGGCCTCCTCCAGGTACTCCGAGATCCCGCCGGGGATCGCCAAGCGGCAATCGAGCGCCGCGCGGTCGTCCGGTCCGAGGCGCTTCCTGAAACGACTGATCAACGGGCGGGTCTCGGCGTCCGTCGGGGCTGCCACATCGGCGAGGGATACCCTCGTTTTCTCCGTCGAACGCAGCGCCCGCCAGCCGAGACTCAGCGCTGCGAGGGCCTCCTCGGCGCGCTGGGCCCGGCTGGCGTCTCGAAAGACCTCGAAGCAGCTCATGGCGAGCGACACCGGCACGGCCTCACCCGAGCGAATCCGACGCGAGAGCGTGAGGCGCAGCCGCTCGAGCGCGACATCGATTCGGGCGAAGCGGGGATCGGCCGCTTGCTCTGCTCGAGACCACGCGAGGTCGAGGATTCGATCGGCGCGTCGGGAATCGCCCCGCGCCTCCACGATGCGACCGATCCCGATGACACCACGAATCCAGTAATGCAGGCGACGCGTCGAACGCGAGGTTCGGATCGTCCGCGCCCACTGCTCCAGCGCCAAACGCGTCATTCCCGAGAGCCACGCCACTTCAGCCCGGTGGGAAGCGATCAACGGTTCCACGCGCCCGGAGACCTCACCGTCGTCCGCGATCGCGAGCATTCGGGCCGCTTCGTTCAGCCGTCCTCGGCGGCACAGTGCCGCTCCGAGATCGATCCGGCCTCGACAGACGCGCTGGGGGTCGCCGAGCCGTCGGGCGATCCTCAACTCCCGGAGTCGATGACGGTAGGCCGTGGGGGGATCGCCGAGAAGGAGGTACAGCTCACCGAGATTCGACGAGAGACCCGCGGCCGCCTGGTCGTTCTCCGAGGACCTCGCGATGCGAAGTGCACGCAATTGAACTCTCAGGGATCCGATCAGGTCGCCCTGTTCCCGAAGAATGGTCCCCAGACCCTGAGCGACGAACGGGGTCAGGTGGTGGTTGCGTTCTCTGAGCACCAACGGCAGCAGGGCGCGATAGCGCTCCGCGGCCCGCTCCGTCTCGCCGGCCTCGTGCAGCGTCGCCGCGAGGTTGGCTTCGAGGTGACGGGCACGATCGGAAACGCCGCACAACGAGGCGTAGCGAATCCCCAATGAAAGCAATCGGCGCGCCTCGTCGAGGTCTCGATGGGCCCGCGCATGGGCGGACAAGCCCGAGAGCGCGTTGACCGTGGTGAGGGCGGAGCTCGACCCACGACGTCGCGATCGGAGAAGGGAGTACTGGAAGATCTCCTTGGCGGCATCGCCTCTCCCGAGCTGATGCAGGAGCGAGCCCAGTTTCCCGAGACTCTCGGCCGAACAGTTCTCGATGATCCTCGCCCGTTCCGTCGTCGAGTCGAGCCGTCGAATCAACTCTACGGCCTCGCTTCGCTCCCCGACGGACTGGAGCAGCCGGACCGTGTCGATCATCGCGTCGACGCTGTCCGACATCGTCGACGCGCGCTCCATCGCGCATCGTTGCCATCGCTCGGCCGCACGCGGGTCTCCCTGCCGCTCGAGGATCCGCGCGGCCAGGCGCGCCCGTGCAAAGTCCGTCGAAGGGTCCCTAGGATCCAAGTGGTCGAGGAGATCCCGGGCACGCTCGCAGCGACCGCAGACGTCGTGACGGAGTACGTCGAGCCATGACAGGTGTGGAGACGCCGACGCTGACCACTCGACCTGCCCGGCCAACGCGACCATCGCGCGGACCTCCGCACAGCGACGCTCGTTCCCCAGTGCCTCGATCGAGCCGCGCAATCGCGACGTGTCCCGCTCGAGTATCGCTCTCATGGCGTCGAGGACATCCGAATCCCGCGGGTCGCCCGCGTCGACCCACCGGCGAACCGACGCCTCGTCGAACAGGGGCGAGGGGCGGGGTCGCACGGTCAGGTCGGGCTCCGTCCCCTCGATCCGCGGAGACAGATCGTCGTCGGAGCGCAGATCGGAGAGCACCTCATCCAGGGTCCGGCCAAAGAGGGCAGCGATGGCGAGGAGGGAGATCGACGTCGGCATCGAGTCGACCAACCGACGAAGGGGTGAGACGACAGCGGACACCCCGTTCGACGCGGCTTCGCCGCGGAGGGCGTCAGCGATGAGGCGCGGTTTGGTGCCCGATCGGAGCCAGATCTCGTCGAGCCGATCCAGAGGTGGAGCGACGCCGAGGAGGTCGACCGCGAGGGCATCGACATCCTCGCGCGCCAGGCCGGGGATCCATGCGATCTCGACGTCGAGCCCCTCGTCGATCGCATGACGCAGGCGATCCCGATCGATCGAAGCGGGGCGGGCGATCACCAGCGTCCGCGTCGCGCCGCGACGCAGTAGATCGATCGGATCCTCATCCGCCTCGTCCCAGATCTCCACCGTCGAACGCGCCGTCGACGGGGGAACCCCGGAGCGACGCTCTCGGACCTCCTGCCCCCGCACTCTCAGCGTCCGCGCGAACAATGCTGCGAGACGGCTCTTCCCAACACCCCGAGCCCCGGTGAGAAGCAGCGCCCGCGGACCCTCACCGGCTGCCCACGCTTGAAGCCGACGAAGCTCGCGACGGCGTCCGACGAACGGGACGATCTCCTCGGCGTCGCTGCCGAACGAGGAAGTCGCGCGCAAGTCACGGGCAAGGCTCCGCGCATCGGGGGGGCGCTCCGATGGGTTGGGAGAGAGACACGAGATCAGAAGATCGCGCAGGCGCGGCGGCAGACCCGAGCGAGCGTCGCGAAACGCGGCGTGTCGGTCGCCCGCCCGGTGCCATGCTCGCCATGCGGCAGGGTCGGCGCTGATGACCGGAAGCCGTCCGGTGATGCACTCGAGCGCCGTCATCGCCAACGAGTAGAGGTCGCTGTTGCGATGGGGATGCCGTCCGGCGGTCCAGAGTTCCGGCGGCGCGTAGGCCAGGGTCGTCGCCGTACGATCTCTGCGATCCAACCGAGCCGCTTGCCCGAGGTCGACCACGCGCAGTCGGCACGAAGGCTCGTCGATGAGAATGTGCGCGGGCTTCAAGTCGCCGTGACGGTAGCCGCCGAAGTTCAGCGCAGCGAGCACCTCGCAGCATTCGTGGAGAACGGACTCGAAGAGGGTCCAACTCCAATTCGCGAGGAGCGACAACGGGCGACCGGTGAAGTACTCCGAAGTGAAGAAGGGGGCACCGTCGGCAACGCCGGGGAAGCCGACGCACTCCACCGGATCGAAGCGCCCCGCGTCGAAGACGCGCGCCAGCGAGCGATGTCGAATCGTGGCGAGATGACGAAACTCCGCGGGAATCTCCTGTGCAGGAGTCCCGAGGCGGCGGTCGGGAGGCAGAACCTTGAACGCCACAGGCGTCGCGTCGCGCCACAGATCTTCCGCGAGGAAGATCTCGCCCTCGCTCCCTCGTCCGATCCGACGGAGGTACCGGTACCGAACCGCCTCCGGCACCCCGGCTACCTCCGCCGTCGCTGTTGGATCCGTCGAGGGCACGCCGCGTCCTCCGTCAAGCGACCTGGAGTGAGACTCTCTGCGAGACTCGAGCGCTTGCCACTCCGGGTCATACGAAAATCGAACCCCTGATCGTCCCACACGGGAGTGGTGGGATCAACATCGCCAATACCCGAGGGTTAGAGATCGACCCGGTGTGACGCGATTGGTCCAGCCCCGCCGCGTGCCGTACTCTCCCATCGGGAAGTCACTCAGTTCGGCGGACGGAGAAGGACGGAGGGAAGGGTTGGCATCGGAAATCCAACAGCAACTCCGTGTCGACATCGCCCCCGACGGCCTGACGGCGTCGCTCTACCCGACGACACCCTGCCCCGCGCGAACTCCGAAGCCGAAGGACCTCGTCGAGGTCCTCCGTCGAGCAGGTGTGGTCGAGGGAATCGATGACGACGTTCTCGCCCTGTTCATCGAAGACTGGCGTCGCGGGACGATCGTCGGGCCTCGGGTCGTCGCGACGGGAGTCGCGCCGAAGCCAGCGGCGGTCCCGTCCCTGAAGCGCGTCGCCCCTCCGGCACGCAGCGGGCAAGACCCCGTGGAGCTCCTGCCGCTCTTCGTCAAGAAGGACGAGACCATCTTCGCGCTCGGAGCGGCCGGAGCGGCTCGGTTGGGACGGAGCGTTCGAGGCGACGTCACACAGCCCGACCCCCGAGCGGGGGGCGGTCCCGTGCCCGGCACGGGAATCGTAGTCGAGAACGGTCAGTGGATCGCGACGCGCACCGGCTTCCTCGTGATCTCGGGCGACCGAATCGACGTTTCGACCGTCTTGACGCACAACCGCGACCTCCCGCCCGGCGACTATCGGTGGACCGGCGACGCGGTGATTCGCGGCGATGTCTCGACGGGTTGCACTCTGCGGATCGAAGGGTCGATTCGAGTCGAGGGGAACGTTCGCGACGGAGTCCTGATTCGTGCCTCGGGGGGAGTCGAGGTCACCGAGCGCATCGAGGGACACGACACGCGCATCGTCTCCGGCGCGAGCATCACGGTCGGTGACGTCGCGGCGTCGACGCTGACCGCCGAAGGCGACGTCGCCGTC
>JAGQRC010000140.1 GCA_020425835.1 Planctomycetota bacterium
ACACATCTTGCCGCTCATCCTGCGCTCCCCGGCTTGGTGGCCTCACCCCTTGAATCGACCCACCGAGGGGTCGACCTGAGAAGATTCTCGCTCACCGATCCCACCCGCCCTCGCGGAACGCCGCTCGGACAACCTCCGCAGCGGCCGACTCCGAGCGCAGCGGCGGATCGGCCGCGGGGGCCGCCTCCGTACGTCTCGTCCATTGAAGCAGATCCGACCACTCGTCGATATCCGCGAATGGGGGCAGTGCACACCAGGGAATCCCACACTCCTCGAGGATCCCCTCGGTGCAGGCGAGGACATCGGGACCGCCCCACCGATCGTGCGCGAAACAGCGCTCCCAACCCTCCACCGGTCCCGGCCAACCGATGAGGTAGTAGCCACCGTCGGGGGAGGGTCCGACGACAACTTCACCGCTGCCGACCCGACCTCCGGCCTCGGCGACGATCTCGCGGGGAAGATGCGGCGTGTCCGCGCCGAGAGCCAGCGCGCCGCGGCCGACGTCGAAGGCGGCGCGAAACGCCCGAGCGAGTCGCTCCCCGAGGCTCCCCTCCCCTTGGTACCGGTAGGCGACGCCGGGGGAAAGCCAGCGCTCGAACGAACGGGCGTCGGGACGATCGCCCATCAGCCACAGGTCCCCGAGGCGTGAGAATCGCTCGACACTGTCGAGAAGGAAGCAGTCGGCGAGGCGAGCGGCCGCGACGGGACCGATCGTCGCGCCGAGCCGCGTCTTGCAGTGTCCCGGAACCGGGAGCTTCGCGAAGAGGAGGAGGACGGGGGTGGACATTCTCCCCGATCAGCCGTTCGTCGGAGTGGGTGCTCGGTCGAGGTTCGCCGCGGCCCGTGACCGAAGGTCGGGACGATCGACGAAGCCGGTCCGGAGCCTACCTCTATCTCTCGCCTTGACAACGGTTTCTGCGGCGGTTTCCGACCGGGAAACAGTTGACACCCACCCGACTCCGCCTACAATCCCCGCCTTCGTGCGCCCTCGATGTCTCGATTCGTGACGTTCGTCACCTGAAGGCGAGCCACCGGGGGAACGAGTCCGTGGAACGTTCCGCGCCGCGCGGTTCGCTTTCGCCCGGAGCCTGGACTCTCCATCACGACCGAGTTCGTTCGTGATGTGGTGTGTGCGCTTCGGTCCCGCGAACCGAGCGGCGTTCGTACGCAGTGCCGACGTCATCGAGGGCTGGGCCGCTCATCTCGAGCGATCGAAGCTCCGCCGAGGTCGGGCCACGAAGTGGAAGAAAGACGCCGATGAACTCAGGTGCTTGACCACTGGGCAGCTGCCCGCGTCCGCTTCCTCTCGGCCGATCGGCCGCGGGAGGCTCGGGAACGCGACGGGGCAGTGCTCGCGAACGGGACTCGTCTCCGACGGTTCGGGGATGAAGCCACGACCCCTGCACGAAGGCGGAGTCGCGATGCGCCAGACGGCGCTCAGCGACGACCGCCTTCTGCCGTATCGGAGACCGAGTTCGGTCGACGCATCGGCGAGATCGACATGGAAGAAACGGCGCGGCTGCGAGTCGGTCGCCCCGAAAGAAGCCGCCCTGGAGGAGGACCGCAGCGATGACGGTCAACAGTGAAATTCTCCGCTTCGTCGACACGATCCATCGCGATCGACAGATCGACAAAGACGTGATCTTCCGAGGCATCGAGCTGGCGTTGCTCTCGGCCGCACAGAAGAAGTTCGGTCTCATCGACGAGATCGACGTCACGATCGACCGGGAGTCCGGCGACATCCGGGCGACGGTCGAGGGTGAGGAGCTGGCCCCCGAAGAGCTCGGACGGATCGCTGCCCTTTCGGGGAAGCAGGTCCTCTACCAGAAGATCCGCGAGGCGGAGCGTGACGTCCTCTACCAGGAGTACCTGCCGAAGGTCGGCCACCTACTGAACGGGACGATCCAGGAGAAGAAGGCGGGCGGAGCTCTGATCCTGTCCCTGGGGAAGGCCGAGGGATTCCTCCCGCGCTTCGAGCAGTCTCCAGCGGAGAGTTTCAACACGGGCGACCGTATCAAGGTCGTCCTCAAGGACGTCGTCCAACAGCCCAATCGGGTTCAGCTGCTCTGTTCGCGCGCAGACCCGGATCTGGTTCGCCGACTGTTCGAGCTCGAGATCCCCGAGGTTGCCGACTACGTGGTCGACATCAAGGCGATCGCTCGCGAACCGGGGCACCGCACCAAGATCGCCGTCGCGACCTACGATCAGAACGTCGACTGCGTCGGAGCCTGTGTCGGGGTCAAGGGCGCACGAATCCGGAACATCGTGGATGAGCTCTTCGGCGAGAAGATCGACATCGTCCGCTGGAACGAGTCGATCGAGATCCTGATCGTCGAGGCTCTCCGCCCCGCCGAGATCGCGTCGCTCGAGCTCGACTTCGACACGAAGTCGGCGACGGTCTACGTGAAGCCGGACCAACAGTCCCTCGCGATCGGCCGTCGTGGACAGAACGTGCGCCTCGCCTCGAAGTTGACCGGCTGGGATCTCGATATCACCGCGGTCAGCGACGAGGACCTCGAACGGATGAAGGCCGAGGGACTCGAGAGCCTCGCACAGGGGCTGTTCGCCGAGAAGAAGATCCACGAGGACGGGTCGATCGAAGTCTCCGTCCCCGACGCGAGCCGGCTCGACAGCCTGTTCCAGACCGCCGAGGCGCAGGAAGCTGCCGCCTCGGCGACGGCGAACGAAGGCCGTCCTCAGGCAGAGGATCGGCTCTCGGCGGCAATACGAAGCCACCGAGAGCAGGAAGAGGCGTCCGCGTCTCGCACGCTGGACTCGGCGTTGGCCGGGGCTGGCGTCGACATTCGTTCCGGCGACTCCGCGTCGTCGGGAACTCGACTCGAGGATGCTCCCGGGCTCGACGAGGCCCTCGTCGAGCGACTGCAGCGAGCTGGTTACTCGACCGTCGCTGCGGTGAAGCTCCTCGGAGAAGAACGACTCGCCAGACTCGAGGGAATCGGGCCCGAAACGGCCCGACGGATTCTCGGCCTCCTCGAGTCGGTGGACGGTTAGTGAAGTAGTGAACCACGCTCTCGACCGGCCCCCCACCGGGGTCGGCGCGAGACCGAATCGGACGAAGTAGGAGGTCACCTCGTGGCCGTACGGATTCAGACGCTCGCGAAAGAGCTCAATGTCTCCAACAAGGAGTTGCTCAACATTCTGCGGGCGAACGGTATCCGGATCTCGAGTCACCTGACCGCGATCCATGCGGATCTCGCGTTCAGCGTGCGGGATGTCATCGCCGCCAAGTGCGGACTGGAAGTGACCCCACTCGAAGACGCCGAGGAGAAGCTCCCCGCCCAGAAGAGCAAGCGGAAGAAGAAGAAAAAGAAGGGCGGCGCGCCGGTCGAGGCGATCGCGGAGGCCCCCGACCTCGCCGAGACCGAGGAGCCCACACCCGTCGCCGAAGTGGAAGCTCCGACCGCACCGGTCGAGGCTCCGCAGGAGATCGTGGCCGAGGTTCCCGTGGAGTCGGCTCCCGAGGCAGCGGTTGCGCCCCCCGAGGTCGATGCTCCCGAGGCGGCCCCCGTCGCCGAGGCCGAACCTCCGACCGAAGTCGAAGAGCCGGTCGCCGCGGCCGAGGTGGCGCCCGCGATCGAGGCGTCGGCCGAACCGAGCACGGTCGAGGTGGAGGAGCGCGCCGTCGAGACCGCCTCGGCGACTCCCGAGCCCGAGACGCCGATCGCGCGGGAACCGGAGCGCACCCGGCCTCCCGCGCCCGAACCCGAGGAAGTCCCCGAGCAGAAGACGGGAAAGAAGCTGTTCATTCCATCCGCCCAACCCGCAAAGCGCGGCGCGATCGTCGCTCGCCGAGGACCGATCATCGCCCGCTCGAAAACGCCGCCGGCCGCACCGACCGCGAGAGGCACCGACGGCAATGGTGGACGCGGCGCCGGCCCCGGCGCCGGCGCCGGCGGCCGCGGTGGGAAGATGCGGTTCTTCCCCGGCGAGGAGGAGCCCTCCACCCCCGTCGGAGCACCAGCCCAGGGCCGCGGGGGGCCCGGCCGTGGCGCCGGTCGTCGCGGCGGACCGGGGGCCGGCGGTGGCGGCGGCGGAGCCGGTGGTGGACGCGGCCGGCGTGCCGGTGGTGGTCGCGGCCGGACCGGCCGGCAAGAGGGCCACGTCGGATTCCAACGGCGTCGGGATGAGCTCGCTCCGGATCGACCCAAGGAGGCGACGATCCAGCTACCGATCACGCTGAAGGAGCTCTCCAGCGCGATCGGAATCCGGCAGCCGATGATCATGAAGGCCCTGCTCGCCGAGGGCATCATGGTCAACATCAACAGCCACTTGTCGGAGGAGATGCTGCTCCAGATCGGGCTCAAGTTCGACGTCGAGATCCAAGTCGTCGCCGAGGCCCAGCTCGAATCGACGCTCGACGAGCTCGAGAACGTCGAGGTCGATGAGGCGGCGCTGATCCCCCGTCCGCCGGTGGTCACCTTCCTCGGTCACGTCGACCACGGAAAGACCTCGCTCCTCGACAAGATCCGCGAGACCAAGGTCGCCGCGGCCGAGGCGGGCGGAATCACGCAGCACATGAGCGCCTACCGCGTCGACGACGGCGATCGTCACGTCGTGTTCATCGATACCCCGGGTCACAAGGCGTTCACCGAGATGCGGGCGCGCGGCGCGAACGTGACCGACGTCGTGGTCCTGGTGGTCGCGGCCGACGACGGTCCAATGCCGCAGACCGAGGAAGCGATCCAACACGCTCGCGCGGCCGGGGTGCCGATCGTGGTGGCGATCAACAAGATCGACCGGCCCAACGCGAACATCGACCGTACCCGATCGGCGCTGGCCGCACTGGATCTCACGCCGCCGGAGTGGGGAGGCAACACCGAAATGGTGCCGGTCTCCGCCATGACGGGTGAAGGCATCGACAACCTGCTCGAGATCCTGAGCCTCGAGACGGAGATCCTCGATCTGCGGGCTGACCCCACCAAGCCGGCGATCGGGACGATCCTCGACTCCAAGAACACGACCGGTCGTGGAATCGTCACCACCGCCCTCGTTCAGGAGGGGGTGCTGCGGGTGGGAGACCACGTGCTGTGCGGCCCGGCATGGGGCCGCGTCCGAACGATGGCCACCACTTCAGGGCATCCGCTCGATGAGGCGGGTCCCGCCACGCCGATCGAGATCACCGGACTCGACGACCTCCCGGGAGCCGGGGACCGACTCTACGCGATCGATCCGGCCAAGGCTCGCGCGATCGCGGACGAGCGCAAGCGCAAGATCCGCGAGCAGGAGCGGGCGCAGCGTTCGCACGTCACGCTCGAGACGCTCATCAGCCACCTCGACGCCACGCAGACCAAGGAGGTCAATCTCCTCATCAAGGCGGACGTCAAGGGAAGCCTCGAGGTCGTGCGGAAGCAGGTCGAGGAACTGGCCACCGACGAAGTTGGGTTCAAGATCCTCCTCGTCGGGGTCGGGGAGATCACCGAGAGCGACATCCTGTTGGCCGACGCGTCGGACGCGATCGTCATCGGCTTCCACGTCGTCGCCAACGAGCGCGCTCGCGCGCTCGCGGATGACAAGGGTGTCGAGGTCCGCTGCTACCAGGTGATCTACCAGCTGATCGACGACATGAAGCAAGCGCTCGAGGGCATTCTCGAGCCCGAGCTCTACGAGGAGATCCGCGGAACCGTCGAGATCCGCGAGGTCTTCAAGTCGACCAAGCTGGGGAACATCGCCGGTTGCTACGTCACCGACGGCGTGCTCCGGCGCGAGAACCCGGTGCGCCTGATCCGCGACGGGAAGGTGATCTACCAGGGTCAGCTCAACTCGTTGAAGCGGTTCAAGGAGGACACCAACGAGGTGAAGCAGGGCTTCGAGTGCGGATTGCGGATCGAGGGCTACAACGACGTCAAGGTCGGCGATGTGGTCCAGAGCTACGCGATCATGAAGCGCAAGCGCAAGCTGGGCGAGGAGCGAAAGTCCGACAAGAGCGACAAGCCCAGCGACGGAGACGAGTGAGGTGAAACCGGTTCGTCGAGAGCGTGTCGCCTCGTTCCTGCGCGAGGAGATCGCCCGGATCGTCCAACTCGAGTTGCAGGACCCGCGGGTCGGGCTCGTCTCGATCACGCGGGTCGAGCCGACCGAGGACCTGAAGGAGGCGACCGTTCACGTCTCGGTGTTCGGATCGGAGAGCCAGCAGCGCACGGCGATTCGCGGGCTCGAAGCGGCCGCGGGCTACATCCAGCAAGCGCTCAGCGGGACCCATCGCTGGCGGCAGACCCCGATGCTCAAGTTCGAGCTGGACGACACGATCCGCAAACAGTTCGAGATGGACGAGCTGATTCGGAAGGCTCGTGAGAGCGACGAACCAACGTCCGAGGAAGAGTAGCGCGACCGCTCGGACCTCTCGACCTCGCGCGCGATCCCGACTCAAGGCTCGAGAACGACGACCTGGTTCTTGCCGGATCGCTTGGCCATGTAGAGTGCCCGGTCCGCCTGGTTGAGGAGCCCCCGCGCGTCGATCGAGTTGCGCGTGGATGCAACGCCCGCCGAAAGCGTCAGTGGGAAGTCCTCGCCATCCTGGGAAAGACTGAAGTCGTAGGCGGCGACCCGGTCGCGGAGGTGCTCGGCCTTCTTCTGTGCCGACTCGAGATCGGTCTCGGGAAGGATGATCACGAACTCGTCGCCCCCGTATCGACAGACAAAGTCACTCTCTCGTACGGTCGACGTCAACAGGTTGCCGAGCTCCTTGAGGATCCGATCGCCCTGCCGGTGGCCCAAGGTGTCGTTGACCTCCTTGAAGCCGTCGAGGTCCATGAACACCACCGAAAGATCTCGGCCGAATCGCACCGCGCGCTTGAGCTCGGCGACGAGCTGCGACAACAGGTAGCGACGGTTGTAGACCCCGGTCACCGCATCGCGAATGGTCAGGTTCGTCAACTTGCGGTAGAGCCGGATGTTCTCCAGGAAGAGGGAGAGGATCTCGGCCACGGTCTCGATCAGGTCCCGGTGCCACTCGCGCACCTCGTCTCGATCGCCGAGCAGCACCAGCTCGCGGGTGTCGTAGTGCAACTCCAGGACCCCGACCACCTGCTCCTTGCCATAGAGGGGCAACAGCAGCACGTTCTCTTCGCTCGGCGTCTCGCCCCGAATCAGGTAGTTGCGGTAGTGCGCTCGTCGATCCTCGAACTCGGCCGCCATCCCGTCGCGTGTCGAGTACCCGAGTCGCAGTTCGTCGCTCTCGTCGACGAGGACGACGGTGACCTCGCGACAGTTGAACGCCGAGGAGCAGAGGAAGTCGCACGCACGACGGAAGAGGGTGTCCTCGTCGGTGGCGTCCACCAACGTCGATGCGAGCTTCGGCGCGGAGCGGATGCGACTGGCGAGGTGGTACATCTGCATCGAGGTCCGCACCGCGTCCGCGGTCAGGCGCTTCTGGATCGTGACCGCTTCGCGCAGATGCTCCGCCATCTTGTGCCGAGGGCGGAAGAAGTAGATCCAGCTGGGTCCACCCTGCCGAGCCGGGACGAACGTCGCGAAGACCTCGGTGGGAGCCCAGTTCTCCCCGTCGCGGAGACGGATCTCTCTCCCCACTGCCCGAGTCGTGGCCCCGGGTTCGCCGAGCCCGAGGAATACCGCGCGATCGTCGGGATGAATGTGCTGGTGGACGCCGACGCGATCGGTCGCTCCGTTCTCCTCCACTCCGATGAGCCGAAGGAACGCGCGATTGACGGCGATGACCGACTCGCGGTTCTCGTCGAGCGCCAGGACGCCGTCGGGGAAACCCCGGACGATGTCGAGCACCCAGGCTGGAGGAGCGGTCAGATCGTCGAGAACGAGAATCTGATCGGTCCGAGGGTCGGT
>JAGQRC010000141.1 GCA_020425835.1 Planctomycetota bacterium
CTACGCAGCCCGCGAGCACGGCTGTCGAGTGACGACGACGACGATCTCTCGCGAGCAATACCGGCTCGCGCGTGAACGGGTCGAACGTGCCGGGCTGAGCGATCGGATCGAGGTCCACTGTCGCGACTACCGCGATCTCGAGGGGTCCTACTCCAAGGCCGTCGCGATCGAGATGATCGAGGCCGTCGGGCATCGGTTCCTCCCTCGGTTCTTCCGCTGCGTCGCTGACCGACTGCGCCCCGGTGGGAAGCTCGCGCTGCAGGCGATCACCATGCCGGACCATCGCTACGAGCGATACCGACGAACCGTCGACTTCATCCGCGCGTCGATCTTCCCAGGGAGCTGTGTCCCCTCGGTGTCGGCGATGGCGTCCGCCGCCTCGCGGAGGACCGACTTCCGTCTCGTCCACCTCGATGACATCGGTCCGCACTACGCCACGACGCTCCGCCACTGGCGCCGTCGCTTCCTGCAGCGACGAGACGAGGTGCGCGCTCTCGGCTACCCCGAATCGTTCGTCCGACTTTGGGACTACTACCTCTGCTACTGCGAAGCGGGCTTCGCCGAGCGCTACACGGGTGACGTGCACATGGTCTTCTCCCGGGGCCGAGCCGGTGGGGTCCTCGGATGAACGCTTGGGCCGCGGCCGGGATCGCGTGGGGAGTCCTGGCCCTGTCGATGGCACTCCTCTGGGTGTTGCAGCAGCGCACGCGCAACGCCGGTATCGTCGACGTCGCTTGGTCCTTCGGGACCGCGGGTGTCGGAGCCCTCTTCGCGCTGATCGCGGAAGGCGATGTCGCCCGGCGCGTCGCGATCGGCTCGATCGCACTGGCGTGGGGCGCACGACTGGGAGCGCACCTCGCTCGTCGTGTCGCGAGAGAGTCCGAGGACGGGCGCTATCTCGAGCTCCGCGAGAAGTGGGGCCGTCGCGCGTCCGCTTACTTGTTCCTCTTCTTCCAGCTCCAGGCGATCTGGGCCGTGCTGTTCGCCCTTCCTATGTTCGCGGCGGCGGCGAACGAGACGCCGTCGTGGCGGGTGGTGGACATCGTGGGCGTGCTCATCGCGGTCGTGGCCATCGGGGGCGAGGCGCTGTCCGACCATCAGCTCGCGCGATTCCGTCGAGAGCCGGGGAACCTCGACCGGGTCTGTCGCGAGGGCCTCTGGCGTTACTCTCGCCACCCGAACTACTTCTTCGAGTGGGTCCATTGGTTCGCGTACGTCGCGCTGGCCTGGGGCGGGTCGGCGTTCTGGATGGCCGTCCTCGGCCCGTTGGTGATGCTGTTCTTCCTGTTCCGGATCACCGGCATCCCGCCGACCGAGCGGCGGGCCATCGCCCGCCGCGGTGATGCCTACCGCGAGTACCAGCGCACCACGAGTGTCTTCGTTCCACTGCCGCCGAAGGGATGATCGATGTCGAAGGAATCGTGGGTCGCGAGAGCGATCGCTTGGGCAGAGGCGGGGCGGCTCCCCGATCGTGTCGTACGGTGGGGCATCCGTCGGCTCTGCAGGGCTCGGCTTCGACGAGAGGCGTCGTCCGGTTGCGAGGCGCAACAAGAGAGCCTTCGTCAGCTGCTGATCGACGGTCGCGATGGCCCCTTGGCTCCGGTCCCCGAGTTGGCCAACGCGCAGCACTACGAGGTCCCGGCCGAGCTCTACGAGGCGATCCTCGGACCTCGTCTGAAGTACAGCTGCTGTGAGTGGGGCGACGACGTGTCCACACTGGCCGAGGCGGAGGAGCGCGCGCTCGCGACCACCGCACGGCGGGCGGAACTCTTCGATGGGCAGACGGTCCTCGAGCTCGGTTGCGGCTGGGGATCGCTCTCCCTCTGGATGGCGGAGCACTACCCGAGGAGTCGCATCGTCGCGGTCTCCAACTCCACCGATCAACGACGGTTCATCGAGCGGCGGGCGCGCGAGCGCGGACTCGCGAACATCGAGGTGATCACCCGCGACATCAACGACTTCGATGCGACGGCGGGTGGGACCGGGAAGTGGGTCGCCGAGGCGAACGGTGGGTTCGATCGCGTGGTGTCGGTGGAGATGTTCGAGCACGTGCGCGACCACCGGCGGCTCCTCGAGCGGATCTCCCACTGGCTGCGCCCCGGCGGGAAGCTCTTCGTCCACGTCTTCTGTCATCGCCACTTCGCCTACACCTTCGAGAGCGATGGAGCGGCGAGCTGGGTGGCGTCGACCTTCTTCTCCGGCGGTATGATGCCGAACGACGCCTACTTCCTTCGCTTCCAGGATCATCTTCGCGTCCGGGATCAGTGGCGCTGGTCCGGATCACACTACCGGCGGACGGCCGAGGCATGGCTCGCCAATCTCGATCATCGTCGGGCCGAAGTGAGGCGCGTGATGTCGCGGACGCACGGCGACGAAGATGCCGATCGCTGGGTGCGGCGGTGGCGTCTCTTCCTGATGTCCTGCGCGGAGCTCTGGGGCTTCGCCGGCGGCGATGAGTGGTGGGTGTCGCACACGCTGTTCGAGAAACCGGTCTCGCACCGGCTCGATGAGGCAACTCCGTCGGATCTTCCCGCGGAGCTCAATCATCCGGTCGAGGTCGCCGGCGCCCGCGTTTGACGTCTGATCGGCGCTGTTTGTCCTCGCGCCGACGCTTCTTCGAGGCGCGGGTCGGCCGGGTCGCGACCCGACGTCGGCGCGGCGCCAACGCATGGGCCAGCAGTGTTGCGAGGAGCGAGAGGCACTCTTCGCGATTGCGGTGTGCGCTGCGCTCGCTCGCGGAACGGATGCGGAGCTCGCCTGCCTGAGTAATGCGATGGGCGAGCTCTTCGGTCAGTCGCCGACGCTCGAAGTCCGAGAAGGCCTCGCTCGCAGCGGGAATCCAGATCAGCGTGACCCGAGAAGCGGTGCGGTTGACGTGCTGTCCGCCGGGCCCGCCGCCGAGGTCCTGCTCGAATCGGAGCTCCGACCACGGGATCATCCGTCCCGGCCTCCACTCGAAACCGCGTTCGATCGGGGGGTCGGGGCTCTCGTCGGACATCGCATCACCGCTTTCGGCGCGGCTTCTTCCCCGTTCCCTTGGGTTGGCGGAACCCCTTGCGGACGGTCATCATGCCGGAGGTCGCGGGTGGGCGTTCGATCTTCAGGAGATACCACATGTCCCCGAACTGGCGCATGTCCATGCGCTGCCCGTTCTGGAGTCGGTGGATGTTTCCCTTCGTCGCCTCGTTCTCCTTCTCCGCCTGCTGAGCGCGACCGAGGACCTGCAGCGCCGCAGTGTCGTCGCCGCCCTTGTGGTGGAGCCAGGCGAGGAAGTGATAGAGCATCGCGTACTTCTTGTTGGTTCGAATGCCCTGCTCGCAGGTCGCGCGCGCTTTCTCCTCCTCTCCTCGTCGATACTCGATCGCGGCGCGCAGCAGGAAGGCGTCGGGCATGCGCGTGGACGCCTTCAGGAGGTGGTCGTAGGCGCGATCCTCGTTCTCGTGGTAGAGCAGCATCCCGATCTGAGCGTCGATCTGGCCCTCGAGCATCAGTTGCCAGGGTCCGTAGGGGCGGAGCGACTCCAGGCTCTCGACGGCGCGATTCAGCTGGTTCGTCTGCGCGAGCTTCTGCGCCTCGGCGAACTTCGGCTGGATCTTCTTCAGCAACCGACGAGAGAGCACCGCCAACACGATCAGGCTGACCAGGAGCCCCATCAGTGGACCGACGATAAAGGCCCCCGGGAAGAGGACGATCGCCCAGAACAGGGCGGCTCCGACTCCGCAGGCGAAGGCGATGAGTAGGGTGTACACGTTTCTGGCTCTCTTCGGCTCGATGGCGAGGACCGCGGAAGATACTCGATCGGTCCTCGAAATCCAGGTCTCGCGGTCGTGGGGTCGAGAACCGAGGCCGGTGGAGGCCGAGGGGTAGAGGCGAGGGGTAGAGGCCGTGTGGATCCCTCAGGGATCGATCGCCCGCACGGGCCGCACTCCGACCCAACGTTCCCGGTAGCCCGGCATCGCGTAGTAGCGGGCGATCGACGAGCAAGCCGATGGGTCGTCCCGGTAGTTGCCGCCTCGCATCAATCGCCGATCCTCCTTGTCGGCCGCGAGGATGTCTCGCTCACCCGTGCCGGCGAACACCGGGTTCGCGTAGGGCGAGAGTCGCTCCAGGCACCACTCACGAACGTTGCCGAGAACGCCGTGCAGGCCGAACGGGTTGGCCGGGAACGCGTCGACGGGACCGTGAGGGATGTACCCATCGGTGTCGTCGGGCCACGAGTCGATCTCCTTGCGTTCCGAGTCGGTGTACTCCCAGTAGCTCCGGTCCTTGTAGTTGGCACGTCCCTGGACTCCGGCCGGGTCGGAACCGAACCAGTACGCGGCGCGTGCACCTCCGCGTGCGGCGTACTCCCACTGGGCCTCGGTCGGGAGGCTGAGGACCATGCGGCCCAACTCACGATTGCAGTCGAACCAGCTCACGAACTCGACGGGGTGCGTTCGATCGACGACGTTCCGAACCGGTCCCGCCGCGAACTCGTCGCCGGGTCCGAGCACACTGGGATTCTCACCGGTGAAGCGCTCCCACTGCGCCTGCGTGGTCTCGTACTTCGAGATGAAGAACGGAGAGAGCGTCACGAGGTTCGGCGACGGTGGGCGGGGCTCGCCCTCCGACTCCGTGGAACCCATGGCGAACGTCGTACCCGGGAGCAGGATGAACACCATTCCGGTCGACTCCGCCATGATCCACCGGCTCTGCGCTCGCGGATCGGCGGCCCGCATCGGACGTTCGCCGGTCAGAGGGTGCCAGAACTCCCAGAGTCCTTGCTCGTTCGGTTCGAGGGGAACGAGGCCGAGCTGGGGTGTCAGTTCCAAGTGATCGTAGAGTTCGGAACGAGCGATCGAGTCGATGGCGCGCGTCCACGCGGCTCGGGCCTCGGTCGATCCCAGGGTCAGGGACTCGACCTGCAACGCGAACGACCGGCGTGCCTGCACGTTCTCGTAGAGTCGACGCGAAGAGGAATTCGGCAGTGTGAGCTCGTGAACGAACTCCTGGAGCGAATCGTGTTGCCATTGGAGCAACGAGTCGGCGAAGCGCCAGGTCTGCCGCGGTGCGTTCTCGATCGCACTCCAGAGTTCGGAGATCTTTCCGTCGATGATCCCGAGGACTCGTTGTTCGTTCGCGATCTTCGACGCGTCGTTCGAGGCGACCGCGATGTCCAGCCGTCCCTGGACCCGCTGGCGTCGCCTCGTCCACGTTTGCCACTCCGCGAATCTCGGGTGGGCTCGCTGATCGGCGGCGCGCTGGGTGTCATCGTACGGCAAGGCGACGGCTCGGAGGTTCTCGAGTGACGTTCGATGCAACGGAGCTCGCGGCCGGAGACGGTCGAAGCGTCGAATCCACTCATCGAACATCTCCACCATTTCCGGCCGCGCCGGATAGAGCGTCTCCGCCTCGACGCGGAGGTCGCTCAGCACTTTGAGATCCTCGAGCTTGACGATCTCCCGGTACTGACGACCGGTCGTCCAAGTGAAGACCCACGAGCCGATGGTCGTGATGCCCAAGAGCGACGCCAGGGCGATCGCGAGACCACGGTTGCGTTGAACCCACTTGACGAACTCGGCCCACGGTCCGGTGCGGTGGGCTCGAACCACCCGCTGCTCCAAGTAGGCGCGAAGGTCGTCGCGCATCGCGAGCATGTCCGGGTAACGCTCATCCCGGTCGCGGGACATCGCCTTCTCGCAGATCGCCACCAACTCCGACGGCAGCCTCCGATCGATCTGCTGGATCGGCGTCGGGGACGACTCGCGCACCCGAGCGATGACATCGGCCGCGGTCGGGGTGTCTCCGGGGTCGACGAAGGGCATGCGACCGGTCAGGAGCGAGTAGAGGAGTGCGCCGACCGCGTAGACGTCGGTGCGTGCGTCGACCTGTTCGAGCTCTCCTCGCGCCTGTTCCGGAGCCATGAAGGCCGGCGTTCCGACCACCGCCCCCGCCTCGGTGAGCAGCGGCGAGCTCTCGACGCCACGAGTCTCGGCGCGGCGATCGGTCATGACCGTCGCGTCGGCGGAGTCGAGTGCGCCGGGCTCCGCGACGCCACGGTGGGGCGCGGTCTCGTCGGACCCGCGCACCTTGGCCAGCCCCCAGTCCATCACGTAGACCTCGCCGAAGCTCCCGACCATCACGTTGGCCGGTTTGAGGTCGCGGTGGATCACCTTGCGCGAGTGCGCGTAGGCGACGGCCTCGCAGACGCGGAGGATCACGTTCAGCGCTCGGGTGAGCGACCAGTCGCGATGACCTTCGCGGACCCACTGGAAGATGGTCCGCAGGTCGTGACCGCGGACGAGTCTCATCGTGAAGTAGAGGCGGCCCTCGGCATCGAAGCCGATCTCGTGCACTGGCACGATCCCGGGGTGTTCGAGCTGTCCGGTGATCTGCGCCTCCTCGAGGAAGCGCCCGAGGACGACGGGATCGTTGGCGACACGTTCGAGCGCGACCTTCATGGCGAGCTCACGGCGGAGATCGTCATCCCAGACGCGTCGGATCGCGCCCATACCGCCGCGCGCGATCTCACCTCGGTCGAGGTATCGGGTGGCGACTCGGTCCACCGGGATCGACGGCGATGACGAGGGGTCGGGCTCGCCGATGCGGATCGCGTCCGACGGTCGAGTCACCTCGACGCTGTCGGCGTAGCGCGCCCAGAGCTGCTCGAGGAACGACGGGTCCGGCGCGACCGGAGAGGGTCCATCGGAGTCGGGGGGGGGATTCGGGAAGTTCATAGCGCGGAGCATCATAGCGGCTCCGCGCGACGTCGTTGACTACGGAAACCCACGAAAATCCCCGGATCGTTGTCCCGGGGTGCGGTGTTCCCGGATAATCCCCATCCACCGAACTCCCGAGGAACTCCGAAAGGACGCGAGATGATCGTTCGACGTTGGGTGTCATCGTTCTGCGCGAAGGGGCGGGGGGCTGCGTGCTTGGCCCTCGCGCTCGCACTGGCCTGGGGCTGGGGCTCTTCAGCGCGCGGCCAGTGCCCGTCGGTGACCGCGCTCAGCGTCACGACCAACTGCACGACGCAGAAGGTCGAAGTCGACTGGGTCAACCCGGCGGTCGCGATCAGTGGCTGGGTGGTGCGCGTGACCGACCAGCAGACCGGTCTGATCGTCCAGGAGATCATGATCGACCAGCTCCCCGGGCAGCCGCCCGCGACGAGCGCGGAGATCGAGCTCCCCGGGGGGAACTACGGCGTGCAGGTGGCGGTTCAATGCGTGGCCGGCGGGCTCGGGATCGCCGGTGTGCCGCACGCGCATGCGGCGTCGTTCGGCGATCCGTACAACGTCGTCGTTCCCTACGAGGACGATGGCGGCGAGATCGACAGCTCGTCCGGTTGGCTCGACTTCATGGCCGGATTCGACAAGAGCTACATGTTCGTTCCGTCGTTGACCGACATCTGTGTCGCCGCGATGGGCCCCGGCGATGTCGTCTGGGTGCTCTGCGGGACCTTTCCGGACTCGCACCAGCTGACCATGGCCGAAGGCAACGTGTTGAAGGACCTCACGCTCGCCGGGGTGGCGATCTACCTCGAAGGGGCGGACATCTGGGGCTTCGACCCGCAGACCGCGTATGCGGACTACGACGGGGTCAACGGTCGAGCGGGAGGCGTCGGCGTCGTTCCCGACGGCGACGATTCGTGCAACTTCATCGTCGGCGAGGCGTTCGGTGGCCTCGATCTGACCGGATGGTCGGAGGTCTATCCCGGGGACCAAGCGGGCAACGACAGCACCGATCGATTGATCCCCACGGGGCAGGGACCGGCGCCGGCGGATCTCCACGGG
>JAGQRC010000142.1 GCA_020425835.1 Planctomycetota bacterium
TCTTCGCTGGGTCCACGCTCGAGGGCTTGAATCCACGCCGGCGGCCCATCTCCATGCAGACACAGGCGCAGCAACTCTCCTTTGGAACCGACTCGCTGCGTGATCGCCGCCGCCGAGACGCTCCGGCGAGCGGAAGAAGTGGTTGAAGCCGACCTCGTAGATCGTCGCCGCCGAAGCGTAGGTCGAGAGGTGACCCCCCAACCCGACGAACAGCTTGTTGGCGCGGATGACCTGGACGACCGAGTTCCACCGCACGAGTCGTCGGATGCGCTTCTCGAGCTGCTCGTCACCGGGGTAGTCGGGCTCATCCTCCGGCTTGATGGTGTTGACGTACGGCGTCTGCACGAGCGCCGGCAGTCCGATCCGCAAGTGTTGCGCGTGGTCGATGAGCTTGCGGACGAGGAAGCGGGTGCGAGCCGGACCGGAGACATCGAGAACGCTATCGATCGACTCGAGCCACTCGTCCGTCTCGCGGGGATCGGCGTCGGGTCGCAACGGAGGATTCGGCATGCGGTCCCAGTCGAGTGCTGGCCCCGGTCGGAAGAGGTCCGGGGCGGCAGGGGTCGTCTCAGGGGTCCGCGCGGACCCGACGTCAACGGTTTCGGAGGAGCGTCAGCGCGCGAGCTCCTCCGCGGACAACTCTCGCGCTTCCTCGATCAGGAGGACGGGGATGCCGTCGCGGATGGGGTAGGCCCGATGAGACTCTCGACACCAGAGCTCCTCCCCGTGTACCTCCAGGGGCTGCCGACTCTCCGGACAACGGAGAATGGCGAGGAAGCTCGGGTCGAGCGGGGCAGGGGCAGCGGTGTCCGCGCCCGGTCGCGGCTGGGAGTCGTCCGGCATCGATCCTCCTTGATCGGGGGGCGTCGGTTCGGGTACGCCCCGCAGACCGGGACGCGGTGCCGTCGCCGGATCGCGCGAGTTCTCGCGGAGCACGACGCGTCGGCGACCGAAGGATGTGGGGGCGGATTGTGGCTCTGCGGGAATCCCCCCTCAAGCGGTTCCGCGCCGACGACGGTCGGGTCCGGGCGGAGGACCACCACCGCCCAGCATCGGGAGAGCCCAGAAAGCGGTCCGGACACCCCGTCGATACCGCTGAGGCCCTGGGTTGACGCTCCGATGGCGGAACATCCTCGAAGGAAGGTGGGTGCGGCGTCATGGGTTCGACGATGCGACTCCGTTGCACGCTAGCGTGCCTGTTGTCGGTGGGCTCGTGGTCGGCGTTCGTGCCCCTGTCCGCACAGCCGATCGAGTCCGACGTCGTTGCGACGATCGAGTCCACCTCGCCACGGGCGATCACCCTCGAGCAGACTCTGGGTGGAGGTGAGGACATCGACTTCCGGGGCCGCGTGCCTCGATGGCGTTGGGCGCACGACGGCCGGCACCTCGTTCTTCCCGGCTCCGGCCGGTGGCTCGCTCCCGCGACCGGCCAGGAGGTCGATCCGATCCCCGCGCCGGTGACCCCCGACCCGCTCCGCGAAGCCGGGCTCGGCCGTTCCCGTCGCGCTCCGCGAGCCTCGAGTGAGGACGATCGGGTGATCGTGCTGCGCGACGACGACGCTTGGGTCGTCGTGCGGACCGACGATGACGGCGTGCGTTCGGAGCCCCTCGGGTTCTCGTTCGACGCTCGCGATGACCTCTTCGACGTGAGCCCCGATGGTCGGTACCTCGCGGGTGTCGAAGGATACGACCTGGTCCTCGCCGATCTCGAGGCGAAGACTCGCCACCGTCTGAGTGCCGACGGCTCCGAAGAGGGCCTCCGCTACGGCATGCTCGACTGGGTCTACCAGGAGGAGGTCTACGGCCGAGGCCGATGGCGGGCGTTCTGGTGGAGCCCCGACTCTCGTCACCTCGCGTTCCTGCGACTCGACGAGAGCGGCGTTCCCTCGTTCTCCATTGTCGACCACCGGCCGACCTCCGGCCGCGTCGAGGTGACGAGCTACCCCAAGGCTGGCGCCAAGAACCCATCGGTCGCGGTCGGTGTCGCGGGGATCGATGGTACGGCGCGCTGGGTGGACCTCTCGAAGTACGGTGATGAGCCCATCATCGTCGCGCGAGTCGGATGGGATCCCACCGGTAGTCGGCTGGTGCTCCAGGTCCAGAATCGGATCCAGACCTGGCTGGACCTCGTCTTCGTGGATCCGGAGACGGGCGATGCGACCACCGTGCTCCGGGAGACCTCGAACGCGTGGGTCGATGTCCTCGGCGCACCGCGTTGGCTCCGGGACGGGAGCTTCCTCTGGTCGAGTGAGCGAACCGGCTACGAGCATCTCTATCACTACGGCGCGGACGGAACGCTGCTCCGACCGGTGACCTCGGGTGACGGCGAGGTGAAGTCCGTGTTGAGGATCGACGAGGAGCGCGGTCGGCTCTGGTTCACGAGCAACCGTGATGACTCGGCCGGGCTGCACGCCTACCGCGTCGCACTGGACGGCAGCGGGCTCGTTCGGTTGACCCACGGCGATGGGTCACACGCGGTGACCCTGGACGAGAGCGGGGAGACCTTTCTCGACGAGTACTCGAGTGTCACGATTCCGACCCAGGTCCGTCTCTGCTCCGAGGATGGCACTCGCATCCAAGTGTTGGAGTCGGCCGAGCCGCGCGATCTCGAAGCCTACGGCTACCGCACGCCGGAGCGTCTTCGGATCCCGGCGCGCGACGGCTACGAGATGGACGCCATGGTCATCGCTCCGATCTCCGACGATCCGGATCGACGGCATCCGGTGTGGCTGCACACCTACTCGGGACCCGACGCGCCGACGATGCGGGACCGCTGGCAGTCGAGCGTGTTCGACCAGTTCCTGGTCCAGCACGGGGTGATGGTCTTCCACGTCAACAATCGATCGTCGAGTGGTCGAGGACGGATCGACAGCACCGCGTGCTACCGGGATCTCGGTGCATCCGAGTTGCGCGATCTCGAGGACGCGATCGCCTGGCTCGTGCGCGAGCGTAGCGCAGATCCCGAGCGCGTCGGCATCGAGGGGTGGAGCTACGGCGGCTTCATGACCGCCTACGCGCTGACCCACAGCGATCGCTTCCGCCTCGGCGTCGCCGGCGCCGGCGTGTACGACTGGCGGAACTACGACACGATCTACACCGAGCGGTTCATGGACACGCCGGCGGCGAATCCGGAGGGCTACCGCCGGAGCTCGTGTGTCGAAGCGTCCGGGGATCTCCACGGCCATCTCGTCATCGTCCACGGGATGCTCGACGACAACGTCCACCTCGCGAACTCCATCCAGCTGATCGACGCGCTCCAACGAGTCGAAGGCGCGTCCTTCGAGTTGATGGTGTACCCGGGGTCGCGCCACGGTCTGCGGAGCCGGGAGCAGCGTCGCCACCTGCGGGAGCTGACCTGGCGGGCCATCCGCGAGCACTTGCTCGAAGAGTGAACCGGCCGGCGAGCGTTCCCTTTCGTGCGCTCTTCGCTATCCTGTGCGGTCGACTTCCACGAGGAGAGGTGGATCCCGATGTCGAAGCCGTCCGATCACGACGCAATGCGTTCGCTGCTGGAGCGCTTGTCGAACGCCGCAGGACCGCCCGGGGCCGAGGACGAAGTCCGGTCGATCGTCCGCGAGTCTCTGCAGGGTGTGGGGGAGATCCACTACGACCGTCTCGGCTCGATCCTCTGCGAGAAGCGGGGCGCGGCCGACGCGCCGCGAGTGGTGCTCGACGGCCATCTCGACGAAGTGTCGTTCATGGTGCAGAGCATCAGCAAGGAAGGACGTCTGGCGTTCGCTCCGCTCGGGGGATGGTGGGGACACGTCCTGCTCGCGCAGCGCGTCGAGATCATCACCGAGCGAGGTCGGAAGGTCCACGGCGTGATCGGCTCGAAACCGCCGCACTTCCTCAGCGCCTCGGAGCGCGAGAAGGTGATACAGCTCGACAACATGTACATCGACATCGGCGCGACGAGCGTCGACGACGTCGAGGAGCTCGGCGTCCAGATCGGGGATCCGATCGTGCCGTTCAGCGAGTTCCGAGAACTCGACCGCCCCGGCTATCTGAGCGGCAAGGCGTTCGACGATCGCGTCGGCGTCGGTCTGATGGTCGAGTCCCTGCGAGGGATCGGGGACGATCATCCCAATACGCTGATCGGGGTGGGGGCCGTTCAGGAGGAGGTCGGCTGTCGCGGGGCGCAGACCGCGAGTGCGCTCGCCAAGCCCGACGTCGCGATCGTCCTCGAGGGTACGCCCGCCGACGACAGCCCCGGATTCACCGAGCGACAGGCGATCCTCGGGAAGGGTCCCCAGATCCGGTTCTTCGATCCGACGGCGATCTCCAACCGCCGGCTGGTGCGCTGCGTGGAGTCGGTCGCCGCCGACCACGAGATCCCGGTCCAGATCGCGGTTCGGCGCAGCGGCGGCACGAACGCCGGCGCCATTCACAAGTTCGGACACGGAGTGCCGACCGTCGTGATCGGAGTCCCGTCTCGGTACATCCACACCCACGTCAGCATCATCCACTTCGACGACTACGCACGGGCACGGGACCTGGTCGTCGCGTTGGTGGGCGTCCTCGATCGCGAGACCGTCGAGGGATTCTGTCGGTTCGACGCGTGACCCCGGGAGGCTCGCGTCGGCCCTCTTCCCTCCGTTGCGGCACCGAGTTCCACGCGTTAGCCTCAAGTCCCGCGATGGGGTACTCTTACTGGAGTGCCCGGCTCTGGGGTCCGCCCCTCCCGCACCCTTCGGGCCGAGCATCGAGATCGAACCGAGAGGTTGCCCGCTTCTCAACGTCGCGAACAGCCGAAAGAAACGGTAGTCGCTCCCCCCGCAACGTCGAGCCAGTCCCGACGCCCGCGAACTACCGAGACCGAAAGGGTCCCATGCGAGCACGTTCTACCCTTCTCGCCCTGACCGTCCTCTCCGCCTTCGCGCTCAGCGGTTGGTTCAGCCCGTCCGTCGCGTCGCCGCAAGCGGTCGCGACCGATCCCGCCGCGACGTCGGAGGCGCCCTCGGCGTCGCCGACCCTTGCTCCGACGAGCCGCGAGTCGAGGATCACCAAAGAGGTGGTGAAGCTCCTCGACTCGGATCACCTGCTTCCGCAGACCGTCGACGACAAGATCGCCGAGCGTGCCTTCGAGCAGTTCATGGAGCGGCTCGATCCCCAGAAGCTGTACTTCTTGCGGTCGGACGTCGAGGAGTTCCGTCGTCGTGCGGACGAGATCGACGACCAGGTTCGCGCGGGTGACCTGAGCCTCGCCTACCAAGTCTTCGAGCGCTACATGCAGCGGCTCCACGAGCGGATGGCGACGATCGATCACCTCCTCGAGTCGAAACACGACTTCACGGTCGACGAGTACTTCGTGATCGATCGCGAGGACGAGCCGTACGCGACGACTTCGGAGGAGCTCGACGAGCACTGGCGGAAGCGGATCAAGTACTCGCTGCTCGACAAGCTCGCCGGCGGAGAGAGCGCGGAGGAGTCCGTGTTGCAGCTCCAGAAGCGCTACCACAACTTCGCGCGCCGGATGGAGCAGACCGACAACGACGAACTCCTCGAGATCTATCTCGGCTCGATCACCAACTCCTTCGATCCGCACACCACGTACATGTCCGCGACCACCCTCGAGAACTTCCAGATCAACATGCGCCTCGAGCTCGAGGGGATCGGCGCGGCGCTGCAGAGCATCGACGGCTACACCGTGGTCAGTCAGATCATCGCCGGTGGTGCGGCGGAGCGAGACGGACGTCTTCAGCCCGAGGACAAGATCGTCGCGGTGGCCCAGGATGACGACGGAGAGTGGGAGGACGTCGTCGACCACAAACTGAGCGAGGTCGTGAAGCGGATTCGCGGGAAGGCGGGAACCGTCGTCCGGCTGAAGATCCAGCGCGTCGGAGCCGAGCCCCTCGACATTCGGCTCACCCGATCGAAGGTCGAGCTCAAGGATGCGGAAGCGCACGGCGAGGTCCTCGAGCACGGGACGAAGCCGGACGGTTCGCCGTACCGCGTCGGCGTGATCGATCTCCCCAGCTTCTACATGGACATGAGCGCCGATCGACGTCGCAACGGTGATTTCAAGAGTTCGACCGCCGACGTCTTCCGTCTCGTACAGCAGTTCCAGGTCGA
This sequence comes from Planctomycetota bacterium, assembly GCA_020425835.1. The sequence goes on from JAGQRC010000142.1 coordinate 6,073, forward strand.
GGGCGTCGATGGCATCGTCCTCGACCTGCGGCAGAACGGTGGTGGGGCGCTCCAGGAGGCACTCAACCTGACCGGCATCTTCATCGACCAGGGACCGGTGGTGCAGGTCAAGGACGACGAGGGGCACGTGGTCGCGCTCGACGATCCCTACCCGCGCTCGCTGGCCTGGGACGGACCGCTCACCGTGCTGACCAGTCGATTCAGCGCGAGCGCGAGTGAGATCTTCGCCGGCGCGATCCAGGACTACGGGCGCGGTGTGGTGATCGGGGACAAGAGCACCCACGGCAAGGGCACGGTCCAGACGCTCGAGGACGTCGGGCGACGAGTCAGCTGGCTCGGCAAGCGCGAGAACTACGGGGCACTGAAGATCACCAATCAGCAGTTCTATCGCCCGAACGGCGACAGCACTCAGAACCGCGGCGTCGAAGCCGACGTCGTTTTGCCTTCCGTGACCAACCACGGTGACCTCGGCGAGGCCCGCGCGGACTACGCGATTCCCTTCGATCGCGTTCCGCCGGCGACATTCCAGCGTGAGAACCGCGTCGACGCGGCGATCGTGGCCGAGCTGAACCAGCGTTCCCAGACGCGTCGATCGGAGTCGAAGGACTGGCACGATGTCGATGAGGCGATCGCCCGGTACCTCAAGTACAAGGATCGACGCTTGGTCCCGTTGGAGCGCCAGAAGTTCATCGCCGAGTGGAACGAGATCCAGAACGACGAGAAGGGCGGCTTGGTCGTCCGTCCCGTCGATCCCGACAAGACGCCGGTGATCGATGGCATCGACTGGGTCTACACTCGACTGAAGCCGGACGAGCCCGAGGAGAAGACCGAGGAGCCGAAGGCGAACAGCGGGTCGGGTGAGTCGGTGGCGGAGGTCGGTGAGGACGATGCCCCGAAGATCCACCGCGACTTCTACCTCGACGAAGCGCTGTCGATCACCGTCGACTACATCGAACTGAGCATGGCACCGAAGCTCGCGCACTGACACCAGCGCGACTGTCACGAACCGTGTCGCGAGAAGTCGACCCGCGGCTCCCGAGCCGCTGGGGATTCTCGCGGCAGGGCTCGTGAACCCGGTGAGTCGAGACCCCGTGCGAGGAGCGCGAACCATGTCGGTCGAGAGCCTGGTCGTCGACAGTGACGCGCTCCCTTGGCGGGAGAGTCCCTCGCCGGGCGTCGCTTGGAAGAAGCTCTTCTTCGATCGGGAGTCCGGGGAGTCGGCGGTGCTGCTCCGGTTCGAGCCCGGCGCCTCGTACGCTGCCCATCGCCACCCGGGAGGCGAGGAGTACCTCGTCCTCGAAGGGGCGCTCGAGGACGGGGGCCAGAGCTACGGGCCGGGAACCTACGTCCGCCATCCGGAGGGCTCCGCGCACCGGCCGCGCTCGTCCACGGGCTGTCTGGTCTTCGTCCGGCTCTCGCATCCCATCGAGGAGCTCTGAAGGGCGCCCGCCCTTCTTGACGGAGATCGGGTAGGGCTTACGATCCTCGCCCGGCTCGATCGAGAGCCCGCGTCACGGGGCCTCCCGCCTCGGATCGAGTTTCCCCGCTCCGGCGCCCTCCTGTGTCGAGCGCAGCATTGCTCAGGGCACGGGAGGGAACCGCGGTCTCGACGCAGGGACCCCGTCGAGGTGGACCCCTCCCGACCGCGCGGTACAGCGCCCCTCGGTCGGGGTCGAAGATGAAGTCACGGGG
>JAGQRC010000143.1 GCA_020425835.1 Planctomycetota bacterium
GTGTGCCCCAGGCTCCGTCGCTGCTTCCTCCGACGTAGAAGTTGCCGGAGGCGTCGATCGCGACGGCGTCACCGTAGTCATCGCCGCTCCCGCCGAGGAAGGTGTTCCAGACGGTGACGGGATCGATCGTGAGCGGGTAGCGCGGATCGTGACCGTCGACCGCGAAGCCGACTCGATTCGCCCCGCGAAGCTCGAAGCGAACCGCGACGGAGACCGATCTTCCGTCGATCACCTGCCAGGCGATCGGCGCACTCTCGGAGATCTCGCCGGTCGCGAACGACGCCAGCAGTCGGCCATCGTCGATCCGAACGGGTGCGTTGTAACTCAGGAGAATCGTGTCCGGACTCACTCCCGCTTCGAGGCGGTAGGTGCTCCGGAGGATTCCTCGGTCCGTCGCATCGAAACGAACGTCGATCCCGTCCCACACATCGGGGTAGACGACCCTCTCGAACGCCGCCGCGCCCGGAGCTCGGCTCGGCGCGACGGGCGAGGCCCCTCGCGTTCCGACGAACCGGACATCGAGGGCATGGTTCGCGGTGACCGCGGCGTATCCACTCCGATCGAAGCACAACTGGTGGCGGGAAGCCTCGAAGCGAAGAGCGTCGGAGCCTCGATCCGCGCCGAACGTCGAAGAGACCGTGCACAACAGGAACAGAGAGATTCCCAGGACTCTCGAGTGACGACGTCGAGCGCGATCGTGGAGTTCTTTCATGACGGGGTCCGTTCCTTACACGATGGCGCGACGGGTCGACGCAACACGGAACGGCTCCGTGGACTCGCCGCAGTCCATTGCAGTTGGGGTTCGACGGAAGAGTGCCGGATCAGGATCGAGCCCATTCGAAACCGAACGTCCGGCAACGATCAGGAGCGCAAAGCGCACGCCAAGGCGCTCGAAGGCATCGCGGCCGAGGCGACGCGGAGCTCCCCGTGTCGATCGGCGCAGTTCGACCGCGAGCTGGCCATACCCGGCCACGCAACCACCAGACAACGCGCACTCATCGAACGGGAGTCGAGCCGATTGCGCGAGACGCCGTCGCAGCGCCGAGAAGTCCTCGTCACGACCACCACTCGAGCGCCGACGGAAGCTCGACGCTCGCATACTCGATGTGGATGACACGGCGATGGGTGGGATCGGACGACGGAGCGGAGCGATGGAGGAGCAGTGGCGCCATCGCGAAGACACCCCCGCGAGGGACCGGGCAGAGGGTCGACGGCCGATCGCGCCATCGCTCGACCGACGGTCCATCGATGAACCCATGTCGGTGGCTCCCCGGGAGGACCTCGAGAGCGCCGTTGCGTTCATCGCAGTCGTCGAGGTGGAGACGCAGGGCGACCATCCGCTCGAGCACCGAGGCCGGCGGTTGGACGTGTGGCACGCCCGCCTTCACCGACCACGGCCCGAAGCCGAGCACCTCGATGCGCTGTCGAACCGCGATCATGCGGTCCTGATGCCAGGGGATGCGCCAGTTGGCGTCCGGTGTCTTGTCGAACAGCGTCGCCTTGACCGGCCGCGCGGCCTCTCCGACGAGACTACGCGCGAGCGCCATCAGCCGCTGGTCGAGAGCGAGCTCTCGAGTCCGCGCGTGGCCGAGCAGATTCCGTCGCGCGTAGTCGGACTCACCTCGCCGATACGCTCCCGGCTCGTCCGGAAGCCGCGCGAGCGCTTCCTCGACCGCGGTGAGCTCACGGTCGTCGAAACGCGACGGCACGACACGGTAGCCCTGTCGATCGAACTCGCTCCGACCCTCGTCGTCGTCCATCACCGAACCTCCAGCAGCATTGTGCGGGGGCGCCGAAGAATCGGAAGTCGATCAACCTCGGATGTTCGGGTCGTAACGTCCGAAGATCGGGGTGCGATACCACACACTCTTTCGCAAGCGCTCCCGAGAGCGCTGCTTGTGCTGCTCGAGGATCTGGAAGCGCTCCTCCTCGCTCAGGGTCTCCGCGCGACGACGGAGGCGACGTCGCTCGAGATGCGGCGAACGGCCGGCGAAACGCTGGATTGGGGTTCGAAGCCAACGAGGAGCGATGAGGACCAGAGCGAGACCGAGTACGGGGGCGCCGAAGATCCAGAACGGGTGAACCCCCTCACCCATGTCGCGGCGCAACAGTGCTCCGCCGAACAGTGCGAGCAACACACTGCCCGCCCAGAAGAGGAGCATTCCGAGGGGTTTGCGAGGAACCCACGGCAAAGGAGGAGAAGGGTCGGCCGGAGAGGCGTCGGACGCGGGTCGAGAGTCCATGGAGAGAGCCGTTCTTCCAGAGGATCGACAGATCCCGGAAGTGCGAACCTCGTTCCAGCGAGGCCAAACCGGATTGCCCGCAGAGTGCACGAGTCGCATGCGCAGCACGGGCCCAGAACTCGACTCGTTGGCCGCTGTCGCACAGGAACCGGCCGGAAAGCCGACCGAGTCACTGCCTTTCGAGCGCTTGGATCGTCTCGAGCCGGACGACTTCGCTGCCGGAGAGTCGATTGATGGTGCGTCCCCATTCGGCGAGGCGTCGAGCTGAACTCGAATCGAACCGCCCCGAGGTGGCGATCTCGAGGATCTCGCGAATCCGTCCGTCTCCCTGGTAGAAGCGGATCACCCGCACAGCGATCTCGTCCTGCCTGGGTTCGAGGTGTTGAACCACTCGCTGGATGATCGCGGAATCGGGAAGTTCGGACTGACGCAGCTGGAACACGACAGTACGTACACGGATCCACTCGGCGGTCGCTGTGGCGAGTCGGCGACGCGTCTCTCGAGACCTCGTTCGATGCCAGAGCTTGACCGTGTTGTCCGTGCCGTCGCTCCCGGCGGAGGCGGATGCGAGCGTCCGACCGTCAGCCAGAACGGCCAGGTCGTTGATTCCCCCGGAGTGCTCGCGAAGCGTCAGGAGAGGTTGGAGAGTCTCGGAGTCCCACACCTGAACCGTGCGGTCGGCGGACCCCGTGAAGACCCGCCGCTGTCCGGGCATGGTCGTGACGGAGAGGACCCCGGCGGAGTGACCCACCAATCGACCGACCTCCCGCAACGCGGGCCCTTGTACGCTCCAAACGACCCCTTCTCCGATCGACTGGGACTCTCCCGGACCCGGAGAGACGGTGGCTGCGATGAGGCGTCCCCACTCGATCGTGTAACTCAGGTCCACGATGCTCTGACCCAGGACGATCTCGCTCGTCGTTCGCCGCGAGTTCAAGTCGACGACCGCGAGGGCAACCCTTCCTCGAGGCTCTTGCCGGAGTTCCGCAGCCCGTCGTCCCGCCGCAACTCGGTCTCGATCCAAGAAAGCCACCGCACCGACCGGCTCCTCGAACAGGGGAAAGCGATCGACCGGCGTCCAGCGCTCGCCTTCCTGAGCCCAGATCTCGATGCTCCCGTCATCCCGCCCCGTCACGAGTCGCGAGCCATCGCTCGAGAAGTCGATCGATCGGATCGCCCCGGCTTCGGGAGCCCCGATGAGCCGGTCGCTTTCCGCGAAGAGCGGAGCGGGACGCTCGGGATCGTCGACACCGTAGAATCCGAGCCGACCGGAGGCACTGGCCACCACGAGGATGGGCCGGGTTGGATGGAACGCGAGCGCTTCGATCGGAGACTCGGGAACCCATCGAATCCGGGTCGTGGGGATCCCCCTCTCGGTGTCCCAGAGAATGACATTCGAGTTGCCGCCGCCCGACACGAGTAAGGGACGACTCGGATCCGCGGCCAGCGCCGTGACGCTCGAAGTGTGTCCCTCCATGCTGATCACGTCCGGAATCGACGTGGACGCCCAGATCTTCATGACGCCGTCGAGATCGTACGAGATCACGAAGCGATCGCGAGGATCGAACCAGACCTCGTTGCCCTTACCTTGGTGTCCTCGGAGCTTGCCCGCTGATCGGTAGCGCCCGACGACCCAGGTGCGGAGTCGTGGGTCCCCGAACTGGAAGATCTCGGCATCCGTTTCGATCTCCCAGAGGCGAACGTTGCGATCGGCCGAGACCGACGCGAGCCGTCGTCCATCTGCGCGGAACGAAACGTCGGCGACGCCGTCATCGTGTTCGGCAAATGTGTGGATGAGCACTCCGGGATGGCTCCCGTCCCGTCGGTACCCCTCCTCGCTCGCGATCCGATCCCAGAGGCGAATGGTCCCGTCGACGGACGATGTCGCGATGAGGTCACCACCCGGTTGGAACCGAGCCGACGACAAGTAGTAGGTGTGGCCCCGAAAGACCGCGCGCGTCCGATGGGTCGCGACGTCCCACAGTCGTGCGCTCAGATCGGTCGATGCCGAGAGGAGCATCGTCTCCGTCTCGTCGAACTCGATCGACTCGACCGCCAACGTGTGACCGCGCAGGACATCGATGGAGGACGACTCTCGGTCGAAGAGCGCGATGGTTCCGTCCTTCGCCGGGATCGCGGCGTACCGCCCCGTGGGGCTGAGGTACCCGCCGCCGTACGCATCCGTGTCCGGGAGGGAGAGCGTGGAGATCTCTCGACTCTCGACTCGGTACTCGGAATCCAGGTCGATGACGCCGAACCGCGAGTCGACCCCGACGACCAACGCTCGCAACCCGGCGCGGTCCGGCAGCAGAGCGAGATCGAACCCGGTGGTGGCCCAAGATGAGTCGCCCGGGGGAAGAAGGTCGACGTCCACGACACGACCCGGGAGCAACTCCTCCCCGACGCCACGTTGCTCGAGGATTCGCAACCGGCCTCGGAGGCGGCTCTTCACGCCGATGAGGATTCGATCCTCGGCCATCGGGAAGACCGTGGCGACGAACGGCGGACCGAGGTCATCGGGGAGAACGAGCAAGTCGTCCCGGTCCGCCAGCGTTCGATCGCTGACATCGGAGCGGTCGAACAAGTAATCCCACTCCCAACCGCGATCCTCGACCCCGACGCGATCCAGGAAGGCCCGCGCGGTGCCGACATCGTTGAGACTCAGAGCGGCCTGAGCCGTCGCCAACGCGGCTTCCCGAACCTTGCGAGTCGCCTCGAACTCTCGCGCGGTGGCCTCGCTCTCGAGCCGCTGGGAACGCCTTCCCTTGCCGAACGACCAAACCCCGACGCCCACGGACACACCGATCAACAAGACGAGCGTGGCAGCGATCGACATGGTCTCCGCGCGGTGCCTTCTCAGGAGATGCGCCGCGTAGTATCCGAACGTCGGGGGCCTCGCCTGGATCGGCGCGCCCTGCAGGTAGCGACCGATGTCATCGGCGAGTTCACCCGCGGACTGGTAGCGCCGATCGCGTCCCTTCTCGAGCGCCTTCCGGACGATCGTCTCGATGTCACCCCCGAGCCGCCGATCGATCGCCGAGAGCCTCTGCGGCTCCGACTCGCGAATGATCCTCGTCGCTCGGTAGAGACTCATGCCCGACGCGTCGTACGGGAGCTCGTCGGTCAACAACTCGTACAGCACCACCCCCAGGGAGTAGACGTCGCTCCGGATGTCGAGTTCGTTCGGATCGGCGTCACACTGCTCCGGGCTCATGTACTGGAGCGTCCCGATGAGCTGCCCGACCTGAGTCTGGAGAGTGGTGACGGTGAGGTCCGAGTCCGTGGATCGCGCCACCCCGAAGTCGATGATCTTCGGACGGCCCTGTGCGTCGACCAGGACATTGGCCGGCTTGAGATCGCGATGGATGACTCCCCTCTGGTGGCCATGTTGGACGGCGAGGCAAACCTGCTGGAACAGGGTCAGCCGCTCTTGCACCGGCAGATCGTGCTCGTTCGCGTACTCGAGAAGAGTGCGAGATCCCGGCACCAGCTCCATCGCGAAGTACGGGAGCTCCATTCCATCGAGACCATGGACTCCTGCCGCGTAGATCTGGGCGATCCCGGGGTGGCGCAATCCGGCAAGGATCTGCGCCTCGTACCGAAATCGGCGCAACGCTGTTCGCGATGCGATGCCGTGCCGCAGCACCTTGAGGGCGACGTGTCGGCGCGGGTACTCCTGCTCTGCCTCGTAGACGGTGCCCATTCCGCCGGATCCGATGACCGAGTCGATTCGAAAGTCGGCGACGGTCTGTCCGACGAGCGACGGTTCCGCCGGCTCCGACCCGGAGTCCCCGTCCAGCGCTGAGCAACGTTCGTCGGCTTCGATCATGCGCTCGATGCGCCGACGGAGCACGGGATCCCCTTCACACGACTCCTCGAGGAATCGTGATCGGTCCCCCCCGGTGCGAACGAGCGCCTCGTTGAAGAGACGCTCCACCCGGTTCAGGTCCTGGATCATCCCCACCTCCGCGAACGGTTGGCTCCGCCGAGCCCTGAGCGGGTAGGGGCTGCGCGTCCCACTTTCGCAAAGACCGAACATCGCTTACGCTGAAACAACGCCTCGGGTCGATGGGTGGCGGTCCTATGCTCGACGACGGTAACTCGCCTGCCGACGAACTCTTCACGGTCCTCTACGATGAGCTGCACGCGCAGGCACGTCGCTTGATGATGCGCGAGCGCGCGGGGCATACACTCCAGGCCACCGCGGTCGTGAACGAGCTCTACCTCACGCTCTCCCGTCAGAACCGCGTCGCGTGGCAGGGACAGACGCACTTCAAGGCAGTCGCCGCCCTGGCGATGCGCCGACTCCTCCAGGAGCACGCTCGATTCGCGGGTCGCAAGAAACGCGGCGGTGGCTGGAATCGCATCACGCTCCATGACGCGGCCGCGACCTTCACGACCGACCTGAACTTCGACGTGGAGCTGCTCGATCGAGCGCTGCGCCGTCTCGCCGAATTCCGGGATCGCACGGCTCGCGTCGTCGAAATGAAGTTCTTCGCCGGCATGAGCGACGAGGAGATCGCCGAGCAACTGGACACCTCTGCACGGACCGTGGAACGGGACTGGCGCTTCGCTCGCGCATGGCTCCTGACCGAACTCGGAGCCGAGTGAGCCGCCCTACTGTCACCGGTCAGGGACAGGCTGAGTAGATCGGACAATCCAACCCATCGACGCTGCCGTCCCCGCCACACATTGGAAAGGGGCCCGGGGGCGCCGGTGACCCAGGAAGGAACAGGTAGGCGAGGAGGTAGACCGGGTCGCTGATGTCACGGACGCCGTCGTCGTTCGAGTCGCACGCATCATTGCAGACCGGTGCGTCCGAGCCCGGCACGAACAGGAAGTTCAGCAGGAACACGGAGTCCGATACGTCGACGGCACCATCGACGTTGCAGTCGCCACGTCGGAACGACGGATCTCCGGGCTCGATCGTCACATCGCCCGAGATGGTCACTGGATCCACCGAAGTCAGCTCCGAGCTGATCACGATCTCGACCGGCGGAGTGCCCAGCGACTCGCAGAAGTCGAGGGAGGTGGTCTCGACGGTCGTGGTCTGGACCTGATAGGTGACGACGTAGAGCTCGTGGGCGAAACCGGTCGGGAGTACTTCGAACACCAACGGTGAGCCGAACGGGATGAGGTCGATCACCGCCGCAACTGCAAAGCCCTCCGAGAAGACCTGCACCGCCTGGAAGTCCGGTTCGGCTCCCCCATTGACGGTGAGCGACGATGCCCCCAAAGCGATCCCCGAGGGGGCGACGGCGAGCAGCGCAGGATCGTGACAAACGCCGAACGACCAGGCTTGAACGGTTCCGGCTGGGTTGTCGAGAACGATCGACGTGACGACCTCTCCGCCCGCGGACGTCGCATCGATCGCGCGAAGAACGTAGTCTCCTACGACGCAATGCTGAATCGAGCAATCCAACGGAGGAAACGCAGATCCCGCGCAACTGCCGATCACCTGGTAGTCCCGTTGTCCCGGA
>JAGQRC010000144.1 GCA_020425835.1 Planctomycetota bacterium
AGTGCGCTCCGCCTCGGGTACCCTCTCGCGTCCGTCGAGGCGATACCTCGGCGGGTCGTCGACCGCTTCGTCGGCGTCGGCCATCCCCTCGGCTTGGCGCCGCTGCGCCGCGACGAGCGGATCCTCGACCTCGGTTGCGGCTGCGGTTTCGATGTCTTCGTCGCCGCGCAGCAGACCGATGGGCGCGTCGTCGGCATCGACCTGACCCCCGAGATGCTGGCGATCGCGAAGGATGCGCTCGCCGAGGTGAACGCGCCGAACGTCGAGTTCACCCAAGGGTCGATCGAGTCGCTCCCGTTCGAGGACGCGAGCTTCGACCGCATCATCTCGAACGGCGTCCTCAATCTCGTCCCCGACAAACCGCGCGCCTACGCCGAGGCGCTCCGGGTCCTGCGCCCGGGCGGCACGTTCACCGTCGCCGACCTGCTCGTGATCGAGTCGATCCCCCCGGACGTCCTCGAGAACTCGGACGCCTGGTCCACCTGAATCGCCGGCGCCCTGCCGGGTCGGTCCTACCTGGCACTCCTCGAATCGAGCGGATTCGTCGCGGGAACGATCGTCGGCCCCACGGGGTACACGACATCGCGCTACACCGCGGCGTTCCACGTGACCGCGCGACGCGCGGGGATCTGAACTGGGCTCACTCCTCCGAAGGTCGACTTCCTTCGAGGAGGTCCGCGAGTTCGCTGTCACGACGCGAACCTCGTCGGGCTCCAGCAGGGGCTCATTGCGATTCCGTCGCAACTCGGCTCTCGGGAGGAGAACCCATGGCTCGTGCGTGCTCCTGTGCCAGCCTCATGGCACTCATCATCATCTTCAGCGGTCGGGCTCCGGCTCAAAACGACTTCCGACGAGGGGACATCGACGGCAACGGGGTCGTTCACCCCGTCTTCGACGAGCACGCGTGGAAGGTCGCGACCTTCGAGGGATACGACACGCTGCCCTGTCAGAAGGCCGCGGACACCAACGACGACGGAATCCTCAACTTCATGGATGACGGGAAGGTCTTCAACTGGTGGAACCAGCTCCTGCTCACCCCAGTACCGGATCCCGGTCCGTTCGTCTGCGGTCCGGATCCCACCCCGGACTCCCTGACCTGTGATACCTACGTCTGCACCGCGACACCGGGGGTCTATCCGACCAGCAGTCAGTACCTTCTGTTCATCGAAGATGCGGCGGCACCGGTCGGGTCGATCGTGAACGTCGACGTCTGGCTCCAGAACGACGCGTCCGGCGTCGTCGATGGATGGTCGTTCGGCGTCTGCCACGATCCGACCGCCCTCGAGCTCCTGACGGTGTCTCTCGGTCCGGACACTCCGATCTTCGGCCTCGGCATTCCCTACTTCGACCTCGAGCACATCGAGCCCGGAGTCGGGTGGGTCGCACACATCTTCGGCACCTTCTCGTACGGTCTCGGATTCCTCACGACCGGAACGCACCACATCTACACCGCGCGGTACCGGGTCCTCACCGAGGGTGTCTCGACAGTCGACTTCTGCACGACGGTCCCCGACGGCGCGGGGCTGACGGAGTCTCCGCTCGGCGTCGTTCATCGCTACCTCCCCCCGGTCACCCCGCTGACCATGTCGGCGGAGATCACGGGGTCGACCCCACCGGCAGAGAACGACGACTGCATCGATGCCGCGGTCGTTCTCGAAGGCAGCTTGCCATTCACCCTCGCCACGGCCACGGACGACGGTCCCAGTCTCGCCGGCTCCTGCGACATCGCCGGCAGCGGACTCGTCCACCGAGACGTCTGGTTCTGTCATGCGGCCGACTGCACGGGGGAGATCACGATCTCGACCGCGGGCAGTGGTTTCGATACGCGACTCGCCGTCTACGACGGTTGCGGTTGCCCGGTCTCTGCGGGCGACCTCGTGGACTGCAACGACGATGACCCGCTCCTGTCGAACGGCGAGTCCTCGGTCACGGTCCCGGTCCTGGAGGGCCAGCTCCTCTTGATCGAAGTCGGAACTGCCGCCGCCGGGATCCTCGACAACTTCGGGACCTTGACGCTGACCTGTGACGGCGCGACGCAGGGCGAGTTCCTGTTCGAGCAGAAGCTCCTGGGTTCCGACATCACCGCGGGTGAAGTCTACGGCAACGCGTTCGACATCGATGGCGATGTCGCCGTCGTCGGAGCCGTTACCGATGATGGAATCGGTCCGGACACCGGAACGGCTTACATCTACCGGAAGATCGGTGGGCAATGGATGGAGGAACAGCGGCTGTTCTCCGCCACCGGTGCCGAGTTCAACGGCTTCGGTCGCTCGGTCGCAGTGTCCGGGAACCGCATCGTCGTCGCCGAGCCGGGCATCGATGACCCGATCACCTTCGCGGTCTCGGGCAAGGTCTACGAGTATCTCTACGACGGGTCGAGCTGGGAGCTCGAGACCGTGTTCGACGGCCCTGGTCGCTTCGGCTCGTATCTCGAGCTGGAGGACGACCGCCTCGTCATCTCGACGGCCATGCAGGTGGCGGGCTTCGGGGGAACGATGGTGATCTACCGATACGATGGATCGGGCTGGTTCGAGGAGTACAGCTACACATCGACGGGCGCCTGGGACTTCGGTCACACGATGGAGCTCCACGGGGATCGCCTGATCGTGGGAAGCGGGGACCTGAATGCCGAGGGAGACGCGACGATCTTCGAGTTCGACGGCGCGACCTGGCTGCCACGAATCCTGACCGCGAGCGACGGCTTCGTCGCGAACCTCTTCGGTCTCGAGGTCGCGATCGATGGAGATCGCGCCGCGGTCTCGGCCCCCTTCGATGACGCCCAATGTCCGGGAAGTCCCGACTGTCTTTCCGGAGCGGTCTACTGCTTCGAGCGGCAAGGCGGGACCTGGGTCGAGACCCAGAAGTTCATCGGCGATCTCCCCCAACGAGCGTTCGGTACCGGATTGGCCATGCGCGGGACTCAGATGCTGGTGGGCGTCACCGGAGGACGAACGGAGAACCGCGGGCAGATCGACGTCTACGAGTGGACCGGATCGACCTGGACGTACGATCGCACGATCGTCGCGCCCGACTCCGATCCGAACGACGGCTTCGGGATCGAGATCGACATGGATGGGAGCACGGCGTTCGTGCGCGCCTCGGGTGACGACGACACGGGCCTGGACACCGGAGCCGTCTACGTCTTCGACTGCGACTGCGGCGTCCCCATCGCGTTCGTGCGCGGCGACATCAACGGGGACACAGCGGTCGACATCGGCGATGCCGTGGGTCTGCTGTCCGCGCTCTTCGACGCCAGCTCCCCGCCTCTCGCTTGTCTCGAGGGTGCCGACGGGAACGACGACGGTCTCGTCAACGTCGCCGACGCGATCTACGTCCTCAGTTATCTGTTCTCGATGGGATCGCCGCCGACGGCTCCGTTCCCGACCTGTGGATTCGATCCGGAACTGATCACGCTGGGCTGCGCGTCGGCCAGCTGTCCGTAGTACCGCGGGCGCCCGCCGCCCGTCGAAGGGAGTCATCAACATGCTCGTCGGATCTCACAGCTCCCAGCGGGTCCGCGCGCTGGTCATCGGCCTCGTGCTCTGCGGGGTGTCGGGTCTCTCGAGTCTTCGCGCTCAAGGCATCGGGTTCGAGCTGTCGGACGCGACGGGCACCGTTGGCGACGTCGTGGATGTGTCGATGCTCCTCGACAACGACTCCGCCGACATCCAGGGGTTCGCGTTCGGGGTGTGTCACGACATCGAGGACGTCGATCTCGCCGACGTCGAGGACGGCGTCGATCTCGCGGCACTGGCCCCGGACTTCAACGACCTCGTCCTCGAGCCCGGAGGGTGGGCCGTCTCCATGGTGGTCAGCTTTCCGGGCCTGACGGTGATCGGACCGGCGATGGACTGGCACGCGTACACCGCGAGCTACGAGATCCTCGGTGCGAGCGGCAGCCCGACGACCGAAGTCGCCTTCTGCGAGTCCATCGGTGCGCCGCCGATCGCTCTGGTGATCGCCGTCGGGAGCGCACCGGTCCTGCCGGACAACGTGACGAACGCGACGATCACGATCGGATCCGGGACGGGCGCTCCGTTCCGACGGGGCGACGTCAACGACGACGGCGCCGTGGACATCTCGGATGTGATCTTCTTGCTCGCGAGCCTCTTCACCGCAGACTCGGCTCCCCTCGAGTGCGATGACGCTGGGGATGTCAACGACGACGGGATGATCGACATCGGCGACGCCGTCACCACGCTGGGCGCACTGTTCGGTGCGGGCGCGGCCATCCCGGCTCCTGGCTCCATCGACTGTGGCCCCGATCCGACGTCGGACACACTGGACTGCGCGACGTCGAGTTGCCCCTGAGGGGGTGATGCGGTGATACCGCTCGTGCCCCGACTCGGAAGTCGGGGCGCAGCGCGGCGAGCGCTCTCGATCGGATCCCCGGCGGTGCGTCAGATTCTCTGACACCGGTCGATCGTCATCGACGCGTCCCGTTGCGATGCGGCCCTCCTTCCATCCTTCCTGCCGACGAACCCGACGCTCGAGTGCTGTGCGGTCCTGCGCCAATCGCGAACGCGAGTGCCAGGGCGCTCGCGGCCGGAGCGGGTGTGACGACGCTCCTGCGACGACGGGAGTCGTCTCTGCCCGTTGGCAACCGGGATGCGCTGCCGCGCCGCCTCGGCCATCCGGTCGGATCACAGGTTGGGGGGACACTTGGATAGGAGCTCGAAGTGAGTGGATTCAGGCAGTGCGCATCGTGGGTGATCGGGGTGTTGCTCCTCGGGGGCTCGACCTCAGCGCAGACGATCGAGTATCACGACGCGTCGTACGGCACCACGGGTTTCGTGCGTCAGATCGAGGTCCTCGATCTGAACGGGGATGCGATCCCGGACATCGTGTCGACGAACGGATTCGATGTCTTCCTGAGACTTGGCGTGGGCGACGGCCAGTTCGGGTCGGAGTCGGCGATCGCGTTCGGGGACGCGCTCCCCATCACCGGTGGCGACTTCGACGGCGATGGACGATCGGAGATCGTCCTGCAGCGGGTCACGGAGTTGTGGCTCATCGAGCAGGAGATCGATGGCTCCATCACGGAGACACTCCTCCCTCACGAGGTACCGCTCTTCAACGCCATGCTCACCGTGGATGTGAATGACGACGGGGCCCTCGACATCGTCGGGAGCCGCCCGCTCGGGAATCAGGTCCTTCTCTTGTTCGGCGATGGAACCGGGAGCTTCTCGGAGCCGCTGACGATCGACTTTCCTCCCATCGTCTTCCCCGGGGTCGCAACCGTCACGAAGCCGACGGTCATCGACTGGAACGGTGACGGATCGCTCGATGTGATCGCGCTGGAGCAGGGCAAACTGTACGTCGCCGTGAACTTCGGTGGCGGCACCTTCCTCGTCGAGGACTTGACGACCCCGCTCGGCGATGTCTGGACCTACGCCGCGGCGGACTTCACCGGCGACGGCGTCGCCGACATCGCGGCGGCCACCGCGGACCGACTCTGGCTCCTCGAAGGAAACCAGACCTACGACCTCGCGACCGCCGACTCGGTCGCCATCGCGAGCATGCGTTGGGTGGAAGGCGTCGACCTCGACGGTGACGGCGTCGCGGAGCTGGCTCACATCGCGGACACGGGCGAGACGACGCTTCGAGGCGGCTCCGCGTCCTCGGGATACCCGGTCCTCTACTCACCTCCGGGCTCGAACAACTGGCTCGACGTCGGGATCGGAGACATCAACGGGGATCTCGTTCCCGACTTCGTCTGTCGCTCTGCCGACTACGCCGGCCTTCGCCTGTTGCGCTCCGGCTCCGCTCCGGCCTTCGTCCGCGGGGACTGCGCCGCGGACCAACAGCTGGACCTGGGCGATGCGATCGCGATGCTCGGAGTGCTCTTCCTCGGCGACTCGACGAGCTGCGCCGACGCTTGCGACGTCCAGGATGACGGGCTCCTGCGCATCGACGATGCGATCTATCTCGTGCAGTACCTGTTCATCGGCGGCCCTCCCCCGGCAACGCCGGGCGTGAGCTGCGGTGTCGACTCGACCGCGATCGACTTCCTCGACTGTGGATCGACGAGCTGCCCGTAATCCGACCGGCCTGGCGCTGACACCGATGTCGAGGGGCGAAGCGCTGGCCACGACTCCGACCTTGTTGCAGTCCTCGAAGGAGTGACCCGAGAGTGGACGCGCCGCGCCTGCTCTCGGGCCTTCTCGTGTTGCGTGTCCGCTTCCCGACAGGCGTGACTGGAGCCGCGGTCACCGGTCGAGTAGAACCGCGGGCGGAACCAGCAGAGAGGACACCATGAATCCGCGACTCGCCCTGCTCTCGGCCATCGCCATCCTCGGGACCTACACCGTCACCGAACACACCCTTCCGCGCTTGCTGGCGGACGAGAAGCCCATCCGCAGCGAGGTCCAGAAGACCGACGCCGGCGAGCGGATTCTCGTCCAGGAGATCACGATCGAGGCCCCGGTCGAAGCGGTGTGGGCCGCGTACACGACGAAGAAGGGGCTCGAGACCTGGATGGCGAACCAGGTGGAGATCGATCTCCGCGTCGGCGGAACGCTGCGCAGTCGCTACGACACGACCGGGAAGATCGGAGATCCCGGAACGAACACGCTCCACATCATCAACTACGTCCCGAACACGCTGATCACCCTGAGGGCGGAGCTGGAGTCGAACTGGCCGGAGGTGCTGAAGCAGGACGCGGACAAGCTGAGCAACGTCGTGCTCTTCGACCGTCTCTCGGACAAGCGCACTCGAGTCCGGTCGTACGGGATCGGTTACAGCGACAAGCCGGAGATCGAGAAGCTCCTCGAGTTCTTCATCCCGGCCAACGAGTCGCTCTTCGCCAAGATGAAGCGGGTCGTCGAGAAGGGTTCGTGAGCCGGCGGAGACTCGCCGCCGCCCCGCCCGGCATCGGGTTTTCTGGAGAATCGTGACGGCCGTCTCTCGGAGTCGTCGCCGTGAGCAGCAACTCAACGACTGCTCATGGAGGCATCATGAGACGGCTTCTGACCCTCACGTTCGTTGCGCTCGGCTGGGCCACCGCCGCCCCGAGCGCCTCCCTCTCCGCCCAGGTGGTGGTCGTGCCGCCGGGGCTCCACGCCACTCCGATCACTTCCGGCCCCGCGATCGCCGGGCTCAATGGGGTCATCGCGACCGCCGACGAGCGGCTCCTGATCGCCCGCGGATCGGTGGCCACCGGGACGACGTCGGAGCTGATCGAGCACGATCTCGTCACGGGAGTGACCACGTCGCTGATCGCCGGGCTCCCGCTCGGCAACCCGGATCGCATGCTGCTCGGAGACGGCAGTGCGCTTCTCGGCGACGGTCTCGTCCTCGCCGACCACAACAGCATGGAGACCGCCGAGTGTTGCGACGGCCGGGTCTATCGCATCGACCTCGACACTTTGGCCGTCACGACCATCGCCGCCGGCAATCCGCTGTCATCCCCGGGCGATCCGTTCGGCATCGCCCAGGGGCTCGGCGGCGCGTTCGGCGAGCACCTCTATGTCATGGACTTCGAGGGCGCATCACCGTCGCCGCCCGTTCTCTACCGCGTCCTCCCCGACGGCACGCCGCAGCCGTTCGTCTTCGACGAGCCGAACTGGCCGCTGAACGCGAGTCCGAAGGACCTCGCTTTCGATCCGACCGGCGCGTACGGCGGAGATCTCTTCATCGCCGACGACGGCAGCTCGGACGTCATCTGGCGCGTCACGCCGAGCGGCGTCGTCACCGAGTTCGCTCCCTTCCCCCG
>JAGQRC010000145.1 GCA_020425835.1 Planctomycetota bacterium
CAGGACCTCGCCACCTTCGACCTCGGGTTGTCGTTGGCGGATGACAATCCCGTTTCGGACAAGATCGCCAAGGCGTTCTGGCCGACGATCTCCGTCAACGTCGTGGCGACGTTGCTCGCCTTCGTGATCAGCGTCCCGATCGGCCTCCTCAGCGCGGCGCGTCGCAACGGCCTGTTCGATCGTGCCGGAGGGGCAATGCTGTACGCGCTGTACTCGATCCCCTCCTATGTCGGGGCGATCATCCTGATCTTCTTCCTCGGCGTCCGTTGGGACCTCCTTCCGTTCAGCGGCATGGTAGGGGACGACTACTTCGAGCTCACGACGTGGGGCCGGTTCGCGGACATCTGCGCCCACATGACGATCTACGTCATCTGTGCGATGTACGGCTCGCTCGCCTTCTACTCGCGGTTCGTCCGGCAGAACATGCTCGAGGTCGTGCGGCAGGACTTCATTCGGACGGCGCGCTCCAAGGGATTGAGCGAACGGACGGTGATCGTGAAGCACGCGTTCCGCAACACCTTGATCCCCTTGCTGACCCTGCTCGGTCTGGTGGTCCCCGGGTTGTTGGGGGGCTCGGTGATTCTGGAGAACATCTTCACCTGGCCGGGGTTGGGGCGACTCTTCATCGAGTCGATCTACCAGCGGGACTATCCGACGCTGATGGCGCTCTCGACCGCGACCGCCGTCCTCGTCCTCTTCTCGACACTTGCGGTCGACCTGCTCTACGGAGTGGTCGATCCGCGCGTCAGCCATCGCTAGGAGTGTCGATGTCGAAGCAAGACGAGAAGACTCGGGCCCGGAAGCTCAAGCGAGAGAGCTTCTGGCGGATCACCGTTCGGCGGTTCCTTCGTTCGAAGCTCGGGATGGTCGGACTCGCGATCGCCATTGCGATGCTGCTGGTCGGCTTCTTCGCCCCGATCATCGCGAATGACCGCCCGATCGTCTGCCGATTCCAGGGCGAGATCTTCGCCCCAGGGGTGGTGGAGCTCTTCGATCGGGTACCGATCGTCGGTTGGCTCGTGAGCCAGTCCTATCCGTTCGACCAGGCGACCTTCGACTTCCACCGGGACTACCCGCGGCAGAAGGAGGATGGGGACTGGGCGCTGATGCCGCCGATTCCCTACCACCCACTCGCGACGACCTCGGAGGTTCTGGAGAAGCCCTCGGCGAAGCACTGGCTGGGCACGGATCAAGTCGGGCGCGACCTCGCGTCGAGGATGATCTACGGCGCGCGGATCTCCATGCTGGTCGGCTTCGTCTCGATGAGCGTGGCCACGGTCATCGGGCTGATCCTCGGATCGTTGGCCGGGTACTTCGGCGGTTGGGTCGACGTGATCATCTCGCGCTTCATCGAGGTGGTGATCTGCTTCCCGGTCTTCTTCCTGATCCTTCTCCTGATCGCGGTGCTCGACGAGCCCAGCATCTGGCTGGTCATGGCGGTGATCGGTGCGGTGAGCTGGACCAACATCGCGCGCTACATCCGCGGTGAGTTCATCCGGTTGCGCGACTCGGAGTTCGCGATGGCGGCGAAAGCGCTCGGCGCCGGCCACGGTCGGATCATCTTCCGCCATCTGCTCCCGAACTCGTTGGCGCCGGTCTTCGTGACCGTGACCTTCGGCATCGCCTCCGCGATCATCGCCGAGGCGGCGCTCTCCTGGTTGGGAGTCGGCGTCCGCCCGCCGGCGCCATCGTGGGGGAACATCCTCCAGCAGGCGTACGGCAACATGCAGACGACTCCGCACATGCTGTTTCCGCCCTGCGTGGCGATCTTCTTCGCCGTCCTCAGCTACAACTTGATCGGGGACACCCTGCGCGACGCCGTCGACCCCCGCGTCTCGAAGTCCTGAAGGAGCGCCCCCGTCCATGAGTCCGGTCATCCGCCAAGTCGCGTCCTTCACCATCCTCGGGGGGATCCTCGTCGCCGCGATCGTGATCTCCAGCGGGGCGCGACTCGAGGAGGCGGATGTCGTCTTCAACAACGGCTCCGAGATCAGCTCGGTCGATCCGGCGACGGTGACCGGCGTCCCCGAGGGGCGCGTCATCAAGGCGATCTTCGAGGGGCTCACCGTCAAGCACCCGAAGACCCTCGAGCCGATGCCGGGAGTCGCCGAACGTTGGACGATCTCCGACGACAAGCGGCTCTACACGTTCTTCCTGCGCAAGGATGCGCGCTGGTCCAATGGCGATCCGGTGACGGCGCGCGACTTCGTCTACAGCTGGGAGCGGTTCCTCAACGCGGAGACGGCGGCTGAGTACGCCTACCAACTCTGGTACGTCGAGGGCGCGCGGGAGTACACGACCGAGCTCGACGAAGACGGCAAGCCGAAGAAGGGTTTCGAGACGGTCGGCATCCGCGCCGTCGATGACTACACGCTCGAGGTCCGGCTGTTGAACCCGACCCCGTACTTCCTCGAGCTGACCGCCTTCTACCCGCTGTTCCCGGTGAATCGGCGCAACATCGAGGAGGCGAAGGAGAAGTGGCCGGACGAATGGCGGACGCGCTGGCTGCGCCCGGAGAACCTGGTCACCAATGGGCCCTACCGCATCGCGTTCCGGCGCATCAACGATCGACTCCGGCTCGTGAAGAGCGAGACCTATTGGGATGCGGACAACGTCGCGATGCGTTCGATCGATGTCCTCGCGGTCGAGAACTACAACACCGGACTGAACCTCTACCTCACCGGGGGCGCCGACTGGATCGACCGCGTCCCGCTGACCCACGTCCAGACATTGATGAAGCGCGAGGACTTCAACCCGAGCCCCTACCTCGGCTCCTACTTCTACCGAGTCAACGTGACGCGTCCGCCGTTCGACGATGTCCGCGTGCGTCGCGCGCTCTGCTTGGCGATCCCTCGGCAGAACATCGTGGAGAACATCACGCGCGCGGGGCAGCTCCCGGCACTGGGCCTGGTCCCGCCGATGAGCAACTACCGACCCGCGGAGTTCGAGCCGGGGACGATCGAGGACGCGAAGCAGCTCCTGGTCGACGCAGGCTACGGCGAGGGCGGTCGGCAGTTCCCGACGATCGAGATCCACTACAACACCTCGGAGGCGCACCGCAACATCGCCGAGGTGATCGCCGACTCCTGGCGGAGGAACCTCGGGATCGATGCCAAGCTCCTGAACCAGGAGTGGAAGGTGTACCTCGACACCCAGCGGAACATCGACTACGACGTCTCGCGCGCGGCCTGGATCGGCGACTATGTCGATCCCAATACGTTCATCGACATGTTCGTGACCGATGGCGAGAACAACAAGACGGGGTGGGGCAACCCCCGCTACGACGAGCTGGTCGAGAGCGCGAAGGTGGAGCCGGACCCGACGAAGCGGCTCGTCATGCTCTACGAGGCGGAGACGATTCTCTGCCGTGAGCTCCCGATCCTCCCGATCTACTACTACGTGACTCAGAACATGGTGAACCCACGTCTCGGAGGGCTCTACGAGAACATCCAGAGCGAGCACTTCCCGAAGTTCTGGTACTGGATGGACGACGAGGAACTCGCCGCCAAGAGAGCGGACGCGGAGTTCCCGAAGGAGATGGTGCCGGCGCACGGTCCACGCGACGGCCTCTATTCGCCCGCCCAGCAGCGGGCGAGAGGGGGGTGATCGGTTGCTCGGCTTCCTTCTTCGGCGTTTGCTCTGGTTCGCGATCACGGTCCTGATCGTCATCACCGTCAGCTTCTTCCTGATGCGGAGCGTGCGGGGGGGCCCGTTCGATCGGGACGTCTCCCTCCATCCTGTGATCGAGAAGAACATCCAGGCGCGTTACCACCTCGACTGGTCGCTGGGGAAACAATTCTTCCACTACCTCGGACCGTTCAATCTCGACGCCGACGGCCCTCGGTTCGTCGGGGGCGACGGCAGTGGGGCGACCTTCGGCGGGGTGCTCACGTTCGACTTCGGCCCGTCGTTCAAGTACCGAGATCTGAGCGTCAACGACATCATCGCCGAGTCCTTGCCGATCTCGGTGCTGCTCGGAACGGTCGCGATGATCTTCGCGGTGTCGCTGGGGTTGACCGCTGGGGTGCTCTCGTCGCTGCGGCGCGGGAGCGGGCTCGATCTCGCGATGCGGCTCACGGCGACGATGGGGATCGCGCTCCCGAACTTCGTGATCGCGGGCTTCCTGGTGATCATCTTCGTCTTCGATCTCGGGCTGCTCCCGGTTGCGGGATGGGGCACCTTGAAGGACATGCTGTTGCCCTCCTTCGCGCTCGGACTCCCGTTCGCCGCGTACATTGCGCGACTGACCCGAACCGGAATGCTCGAGGTCCTCTCCCACGACTACATCCGCACCGCTCACGCCAAGGGGCTTCCCGCGAAGACCGTGCTCCTGCGCCACGCGATCAAGGGGGGCATCCTTCCGGTCGTCTCCTACCTCGGTCCCGCGACCGCAGGGATCCTGACGGGTAGCCTGGTGATCGAGCGGATCTTCCTGATTCCGGGGACCGGCTCTCACTTCATCAACAGCGCGCTCGCCCGGGACTACACGTTGGCCATGGGGGTGACCATCCTCTACACGGTCTTGGTCTACACGCTGAACACGCTGGTCGACTTCGCCTACACGCTCCTCGATCCTCGGATCTCACTGGAGGATCACTGACATGGCCGCGGCGAAACGACCGCAACGACGGGGCTGGAACCTGGGGGAGGGATCGCTCGAGCGCTACCTCTCGGAAGCGGCGCAGTTCCGGGGGGAGAGCTTGTGGTCCGACGCGTGGCGGCGCCTGCGTCGGAACAGGAGCGCGTTCTTCTCGCTGATCTTCCTCGGGTGTTTCGGACTCCTCAGTCTCTTCTCCCCGCTGCTCCCGCTGCCGTCGCCGAAGACGATCCAGCTCGATCGAGATCTGCTCCCGCCGATGCGCGTAGCGAAGGAGGAGATCGACGCGGAGGTCCAGGACGACACGCGAAACGTGTTCGGGGATCGCGAGTGGGCGCACCGGACGCGGATCGTCCTCGCCTTCGCGGAGAGCGCGGACTCCGGATCGGGTCGGTGGGCCGAACGATTGACGGCGCTGACCGGTCGCGCCCTCTCGGAGCCGAAGGTTGAGTCGAGCGAGTCGGGGACGACGATCACTTGGGACGTGCCGTTCTCGGGGAGCGACAGTCCCCGCGTGGACTACGCGTCGACCGGTCGGACGGCGAAGCTGCGCGGCATCCGCGCGATCGGGAAGAAGCCCGGGAAGTCGCGCTACTCCTTCGATCTCCCTCTCGATGTCGGAACGATCCGCGCGTGGCGGACGCAGACCCTCCCCAGTCGCGTGGTGCTCGCGATCGAGACCGACGAGGCGGAGCCGGGGATTCCCGATCGGCGGTACGTGTTCCGCCTGTCGAAGGCGGAGAAGGCGCTCCCGGAGTCGATCGAGATCAACGGTCACGCGGCACCTCCCGAGGGTCGACGCGATGAGCATTCGCTCCGAGGCTCCGCACCGACCGCCGACTCCGCGGCGAAGGTCGTCCGGACTCCGACGGGGGAGGTGAAGCTCTCGCCGGATCTCCTCGCCTGGGTGGCTGCCGCAGATGACGACACCGAGAGCCGGTTCCGGTTCGAGGAGATCGCTCGCGATGGGCGCGAGCAGTCAGCGACCGTCCATCACGGGTTGATCGCACGACTTCGTGACGCCTTCGCCGACGACCCCGACGTGCAGGTCGCCGCGGTCGAGCCGACCAGCGCGTACTGGGAACTGAACGCGTTCGATCGAGGGTTGGTCTGGCTCCGCGGGAAGACGTTCGGGTTGTGGCGGACCGGCAACTGGCTCGGGACCGACGCGCTGGGACGAGATCTCCTCTCCCGGATCATCTGGGGAAGTCGTACGTCGATCCTGGTCGCCCTCGCCGCCGCGCTCTGCAGCCTGGTGATCGGGGTCACCTATGGCGCGTTCGCCGGCCTGATGGGCGGGCGGATCGACAACTGGATGATGCGGGTGGTCGACATTCTGTACTCGATCCCGTTCATCTTCGTGGTGATCTTCCTGATCACGATCGTCAACGAGTATCGCACGGAGCTCGAGGACAGTATCGGACTCGATCGCGAGGTGCTGTTCTTCCTGGTGATCGGCGCGATCTACTGGCTGACCATGGCGCGCGTCGTCCGCGGGCAGGTGCTCTCGCTCAAGAACTCCGAGTTCATCGAGGCGACCCGGGTGATCGGAGCGTCGACGAGGCGGATCCTGTTCGTTCACATCATTCCCAACGTGTTGTCGGTGGTGATCGTCTACCTGACGCTCACCATTCCCGCGGTGATGCTGTTCGAGGCGTTCCTCTCGTTCCTCGGGCTCGGGATCGAGCCGCCGAAGGTGAGCTGGGGGCTCCTCGCCGTCGACAGCACCGAGGCGATCAGTCCCGTGCAGCTCCACTGGTGGCTGGTGATCTTCCCGGCGCTCGCGATGGCTTCGACCCTGCTCGCGCTCAACATTCTCGGGGACGGCTTGCGCGACGCGCTCGACCCGAAGCTCCGAGGGAAGGACTGAGCGGTGAACGGCCGAGCCCTCCTCGAGGTGAAGAATCTCCGCGTCTGGTTCGAGACGCACCACGGGACGGTGCGCGCGGTCGACGGTGTCTCGTTCGAGGTGAACGAGGGGGAGACGCTCGGGCTGGTCGGCGAGTCCGGCTCGGGGAAATCGGTGACCAATCTCGCGCTCCTCGGACTGATCCCGTCCCCGCCGGGCAAGCAGGAGGCGCGGAGTATTCGCTTCGGCGATCGTGAACTGACACAGATGCCGGAGAAGGAGCTGCGCCGACTCCGCGGCAACGAGATCAGCATGGTCTTCCAGGACCCGATGACGTCGCTCAACCCGCTGTTGACGATCGGTCGACAGTTGACCGAGGTGCTCGAGGAACACCGCGGCATGGGGCGTCGCGAGGCGCGGAAGAAGTGCGCCGAAGCGCTCGGCGATGTCGGCATCCCGACGCCGGAGGCGCGGCTCGATCAGTTCCCGCACGAGCTCTCGGGAGGGATGCGTCAGCGGGTGATGATCGCGATGGCGCTCTTGTGCGATCCGAAGCTGTTGATCGCGGACGAGCCGACCACGGCGCTCGATGTCACCATTCAGGCGCAGATCCTCGAGCTGATGAAGAACCTCCAGGAGCGCACCGGAACGGCGATCGTCCTGATCACCCACGATCTTGGCGTCGTCGCGGGGATGGCGGACCGGATCAACGTGATGTACGCCGGGCGGATCGTGGAGACCGCCGAGACGGGAGCGCTCTTCGCCGACCCGTTCCATCCCTATTCCCAAGGGCTCTTGCGCAGCGTCCCGAGCATCGACGGAGAGCAGGCTCGGCTCTACTCGATCCCGGGTCACCCCCCGGACCTCGCGACGATGCGGGAGGGCTGCGCGTTCGCGCCGCGCTGTGAGCACGCCGAGCTGATCTGTGAACAGCGGTTCCCGCCGCTGGCGCTGCACGAGGATCCGACCGGAGGCGTCAGCCGGTTCGCGGCGTGTCATCGGATCCCGGAGCTTCGGAGCTGGGTCGAGCGCCGATCCGTGGGCACGGGCGAGGAGGCCGACGATGAGTGAGCCTCCGCTCCTCGAGGTCCGGGATCTGACGAAGTACTTCCCGATCGGACGGACCTGG
Source organism: Planctomycetota bacterium (assembly GCA_020425835.1). The sequence continues at coordinate 7,576 of JAGQRC010000145.1, forward strand.
TACGGTGCGCCGCGCCGCTGGTTGCGCGCGGTCGACGGAGTGTCGTTCACGCTGGAGCCGGGGGAGACGCTCGGGCTGGTGGGGGAGTCGGGGTGCGGGAAGTCGACGACCGCGCGTGCGATCGTCG
>JAGQRC010000146.1 GCA_020425835.1 Planctomycetota bacterium
GGACCGTCCGACTCGCCGAGGATGCGCACGGTCATGCCGCACTCCTCCATCAGGACGCTCGTCCTCGGCACGTCGGCCATGCTCGACTGGATGAACACGAGCCGTCGGCCCGGGCGCAGCAGCTTGTGCGCGTCGAGGATCAGGGTGTCGATGAAGTACCGTCGATAGCGCTTGCCGCTCTTGGCGAACGGCGGGTTCGTCACCAGGGTGTCGAAGGGCTCCTCGACCGCGACGCGGGTCCAGTCCGCCTTCACGTACTCGGTCGGCGTCGTCACACCGTGTTTGCGGAGGTTGTGCCGCGCGTTGTCGAGAATCGGATCGTCGATCTCGGTCAGGGTCATCCGCTTCGCGCCCTGGCGAGCGATGACGATCGCGTGGAGGCCGCACCCGGTTCCGAGCTCCAGAACGTGCTCGTCCGCGAAGGTCATCGACGAGAGCAGCTCTCCGAGGTGGACGCCGTGAGGTGTCGGATTCCAGACTCCGGCGGGGACATCGAGATCGAGGTGGACGTCGCCGAAGTCCACTTCCAGACGAACAGGATACAGGTTGTCTCCCGATCGCTCCGTCAGGCCCTCGTCGCGGTCGTCGCGCCGCTCTCGGTGTGGAGGCATACCTGCCCTTCCGATCGGAGGATGATGGAGACCTCCGCGAAGCTCCTCCGGTCGACGTCGGCTTCGCGGGCGGTGTAGAGCTCCGAGAGGCACCGCGCACACAACGGTGCGACTCGAGGGGCACGGAGTCGGTGGGGCAACCTCCGCGGACGAGAACGAGCTGTCGGTGGGGATTCGTCGGGGTCCGGGCACCTTAGCCGGAACGTCGAACGAGATCCAGGAGAGCGACGATCAGCGCAGCCTCTTCGCGGCCCACACCGACAGTCGCTCGCGGAAGATCTTCGAGTTGTGACGGATGTCGACCGGGAAGCGCGGGTGGATCAGGAAGGTCTCGATCGATCGGGTCATCTCGTGGGATCGACCGAGGGATACGAGTTCGTCCACGATCGACCGGCGTTCGCTGCGCCGAACGTCCGCCTCGAGTTCCACGCACAGGACCGGTGTCGCGTCGGGAGCCGATCCGACGCCGACGAGCGCCGTGCGGCGGACGCGCGGATGGGCATTGAAGATCCCCTCGCAGGCGATGGTGAACAGCGTGCCCGCGGAGGTCTCGACGCGGTGCGTCTTGCGTCCGCAGAACCAGAGGCGTCCCTCATCGTCGAAGTAGCCGACATCTCCCAGGCGATGTCGGACTCGATCGCCGTCCCGGATCTTGGCGGCGCGCGTCGCTTCGGGACGCTGATGGTATTGCTGCGTCACCACCTCGCCGTCCGCGACGATCTCGCCGATCGTGCCTGGCCCACAGCGCCTCGCGCTCGTCCACTGCTCGATGGGCGCGTCGTCGATTTCGATCACCTCCAGCGTCACTCCCGGCAAGGGCCGCCCGACACAGATACCCGCGCCGCGCCGGGTCGCTTCGACGTGGGCGAGCACTTCACGACCTCGGACCGTCGTCAGGGGCAGTGCCTCGGTGGCACCGTACGGCGTGTGGAGATCGGCGCCGTCATCGCCGTCGGGCTCGGTGAGCGCCGCGCGAAACCGGGCGAGGTCGGGTGGGGAGGCGGGAGCGCCGGCCGAGATCACGCGTCGCAGAGTCGGGAGTTTGGTCCGCGTCGCTTCGAGGTGGAGCCCGACGCGGCGGACGACGGCGGGAGAGCCGAACATGTTGGTGACTCCGAACGACTGGATCGGCCCGACGATCTGGCGCGGATCGACCCGACCGGGTCGCGTGAAGTCCATGCGGGGGATCACCGCCGCCATCCCCAACGCCGGGTCGAACAGCGCGAACAACGGAAAGGTCGGGAGGTCGATCTCGCCGGGCTCGATCGCGTAGGCGTCGCGGATCCACTCCACCTGATGCGCGAAGATCCCGTGGGTGTAGGCCGCACCTTTCGGCGGTCCCGTGGATCCGCTCGTGAAGAGGATCGCCGCCGGATCCTCCTTCGCGACCTCCGCGAAGCCGCCGGCGGTCTCTCGGTCCCCGAGCCGGCGCAACTGGTCGAGTGAGACGCCTCCCCAAGCGCGGCTCCCCACGTGGATGGTCCGCTCGACGCTCGCGCGGGCCCAGCCGAACAGTCTCCGAGCGACGTGCGCTCTGCCGATGCCGATGAACGTCCGCGGGGCCGCTTCCCCGAGACACTGTGTCAACGAGCGGATGCCGAGTCCGGGGTCGACCAGCACGAGGATGGCGCCGAGGCGCAGGAGCGCGAAGGTCAGCGCGAAGAGCTCGAGGCTCGGAGGGACCATCAGTGCGACGCGCTCACCGCGCTCGACGCCGATCGCACGCAAGCCACGAGCGAGTCGCTCGCACTCCGCGTCGAGCTCGTCGAACGTCGTCACATCGAACGCGTCGACGGCCGTCGTCCCGCGTCTCGGGATGAACAGCGCGGGGGAATGCGGGGCGATCCGGGCGCGCTCGCGCAAGTGCGAGGCGACGTTCCACGCATGAGTCGGCGTCCCGCTCGCGCTCATGCCGACCGATCGGTCTGTTCGAGAAACCGTCGAACGGCGGGGATCACCCGCTCGGGGGCGTCCTCGAGGACGTAGTGCCCGGCGTCGTCGTACGCGTGCGTCTCGGCCTTCGGGAAACGACGCTGCCATTCCGCGAGGAAGTGGCGGTCGAACACGAAGTCCTTCAGGCCCCAGTGGATCTGCATCGGATGCTCGGCGAAGCGTGCGAGCCCGTCGGCGACCTCGCCGACGATGGCGTAGCCGCGGTCGGAAGGGGCGAGGGGAATGTCCTGGACGAAGCGGTGCACCGCGCGGCGGTCCGCCCAGGATCGGTAGGGTGAGACGTACGCGTCTCGAATCGCGTCCTCGAGGTTGCGACGCTTGCAGCCGACGTAGGACGCTCCGAGGGCGAAGAGGTTGAGCCCACGAACGAGGAGTGCGCCGAGATGCGGCGTCCGGGACAACGCCAAGCCGAGCGGAAAGCGCTTCGCGGCGGGAAGGTGGAATGCGCCGGTGTTCAACACGACGAAGCGGCGCACGCGGTCGGGGTTCCGGGTCGCCCAACGCAGGCCGATCATGCCCCCCCAGTCGTGGACGACCAGGGTCACGGGATCGCTCGGCGCCACGCGATCGATCAACGCGCCGAGGTCGCTCGCCCGTCGGTCGAAGTGGTAGTCGTAGTGGAGGTCGTCCGGTTTGTCCGAGTACCCGCAGCCGATGTGGTCGGGCACGATGCACCGGTACCGGTCGCGCAGGGCGAGGACCAGGCGCCGATAGTAGTACGACCACGTCGGGTTGCCGTGCACCATGACCACCGGCGGCCCTGCACCCTCGTCGAGGTAGTGCAACCCGAGACCGTCGAGGTCGAGGCGGTTCCCTCGGAACGGGTACTCGGGCCACGTCCGGCCGGTCGTCGCCGACTGCTCTCGAAGCGTCACCATGACCACCCCTGCATCGCGCAGTTGAGACCGCTCCCGATCCCGAGGAACGCGACGTTCTGCCCCGGCTCGAGTACTCCACGCTCTGCGGCGAGTGCCGCGGTCAGCGGGATCGACACCGTGCCCATGTTCCCCAGGAACGGGTAGGTGATGAAGTCGCGCTCCGGGGGGACCTCGATGCGATCGAGGATCGTGCTGCGATGCGCCGAGCCGACCTGATGGCAGATCGTCCGATCGACGTCACCGGCGGTCCAGTCCATCGCCGTGAGGAACGCGCGCCACGTGCGCAGGCCGAGCTCGACACCGTGGGTCAGGACGGCGACCGAGTCGGTCGACATGATCTCCTCGCGCAGCCACGGGTCGTCGCCCTCGATCGGACGATGCCCCCAGATGCAGAGCTCGTGGTGCTCCGGCGCCGCCTCGGTGACCCCGCCGCGCAGTCGCGGCAGTCCGTCCTGATGGAACGACCCGTCGCTCAGGATCATCGCGGCCGCGCCGGAGCCCCCGGTCAAGGTCGCCAACGATCGGATGAAGAAGGGCATCTCGGGACGCTCGAGCATCCGGGTGATCGCGATCTCGTTGATGTCGCGCGCCGACTCGCAGGCGACCACGATACCGGCGCGGATCTGCCCGAGCTCGATGCGGTTGGCGATGTCGTGGACCGCGTTGACCACACCGAGACAGGCGTTCGAGAGATCGTGGATCGCCGCCGAGCGGCTCGCGCCGATGCCGTGGGCGACCCGGCACGCGGTGGCCGGCTCCATCTGCTCGCGACAGACGCTCGCGAAGATCACCGTCTCCAACGCGGAGGCGGGCACGTCGCAGCGATCGAGCGCGTCCCGTGCCGCGGCGATCGCGCCATCCGAGACGCGATAGCCGGCCGGCCACCAGCGCCGCTCGGTGACGCCGGTCAACGCCTCGACCTGGCCGGAGCCGATGTGGAGCGCCCGATAGAGCGGCTCGAGGCGCTCCTCCAGCTCGGTCGAGAGGACCGGGATCGGCGCGAGCTCGTAGCCGATCGCTTCGAGGTGAACGCGGTGGTATCGGGTCGTCATGCGCGGCCGCCTTCGTCGAGAGCGCCATCGGAGGGAAACCACCGCGCGCTGAAGTCGATCATCCGGTAGATCGTCCGCCCGTCCACGCTCAGGTATCCGCTCGCCCAGACGGTCTTCGAGTCCGCGTCGATGCGGGAGATCTCGACCGCGACCGTCACCTCGCGATCGCTCGGGATGTACTGGCCGCGATAGACCCACTCGTGCGGGGCGCCGAGCGCCATCGTCTCGACGGTCCCATCTGCACCGAACGCCTCGAGAGCACGGAGCTCGAGGAGCTGGAGGAACGCTTCGAGTCCGAGCGAGCCGGGACAGACCGGATCCTGATGGAAGTGCGCGGCGAAGAACCACGCATCGGGATCGACGGGCTGAGTTCCGACGAGGAAACCGAGGCCCGCTTCTCCGCCGCGTGCGTCGTGATGCGTCACATCGTCGATCATCCGGATCGGACCTCCGGGGTGCGGTCCCCCTTCGGGGTAGCGATAGGAGCGAGCGCGCTCGATCGCATCCTGATTCGGCGTGTGGAGCGTGGCATCCCGGATCCCGATCTGGGTGGCGAGCGCTTCAGCGGTGAAGAAGCCGAAGTAGGTCGTTCCCTCGTAGACGAGTCCGGTGCGATCGCGGACCGCGAGTTCGTAGTGCTGGATGATCATGCCTCCCGACCGCGAGACGGCGGTGATCCGAACCGTCGTCGTCAGGGTGCCGGTCGTGCGGGTCACGGCGCGATGTTGGACGGCGTGGCCCCCGAGGTTGCGGAACTTGAGGTCGCGCTCGCTCGTCAGCGCGGAGCCGAGGTAGGCGGCGAGCCACCCGCACGGCTGGAGCGCGACCTCGAGCAGCACCGCGAACGGCATCCGCTCCCGGGGGTTGCCGTCGAAGTACCACGCATCGATCGGCACGTCGTACTGCGCTTCGATCTCGCCGCCGGCATCGAGGACGAACGGCTCCGCGTCGCGGATCGAGGTGATGCGATCGAGGAACTTGTAGGGTGGACCGGGCAGCCGAGCGATGACGCGCTCCGCGTCGAAGATGCGATACGGCTCGCCGAACGCGTCGGATGGTCTCCCGATCGCGAAGGCGAGGATGCGATCGTCGTCGTAGAGCGCCGGCCGCCGATCGTAGTCGGGGGCGAGGAGGGAGGTCGCGGGTCGGGGCGCCGACCCCATCGCCACGAGATCGTCCCGCGACAGTCCCGCGAGACGGACCGACATGTTCTTCATCTCGACCACCGGTCGCTCGTCCGCGAACATCAGCACCTCCGCGATCGCGTAGGGCTCGCGGCCCGAACCGAAGTCGCGGTAGCCGATCTCCTCGAGCGTGACCTCGTACTGGACGCGTTGCGTCGTCGGGATCACCTGACCGCGACACTTCAACCGGCTCGACACCCCGGGGATCGGCTGGTGCGAGATCTGGCCACGCTCGCCGATCCAGCCGCGTCGCATCAGCAGAATGCGCAGCGTGTGCAGACAGCACTCGTACATCAGCGTTCCGGGCATCACCGGATCGTCGGAGAAGTGACAGGTGAGGAACCAGTCGTCGGGATGGATGTCGAGCTCCGCTCGGATCCGACCGAGCCCGAAGCGTCCCCCCGTCGGCTCGAGCGAGAGCACCCGATCGACGAGATGCATCAGACCCCCGTCGACCCCGGGAAGGGTCTCCGGATCGCGGAGGGGAAAACCGGCGAAGGCTTCGCCGAAACAGCCGGCGAGGTCGCCCGCGCGCAGCGCGGCCATCGCTTCGTCGTCGTAGGACTCGACTGCGTTGAGCGGCACCAGGGTTTGGTAGTCATCGGTCGTGCGGCCCGGTTGCTCGGCGAGGTCGAGACGCGTCTTGACGATACCTTGGCCCGCGTCGAGCTCGCCCTGGGTGAAGAACCCCGCGCACCCGTTGCGCATCGAGAGGAGCGGTCGTCCGTCGACCGTCGCATCGAAGAAGAAGCGGAACAGCGCGGTCTCGCCCTGGAAGAAGAAGTGGTCGATGTGGATGTCGTAGCGGATCGTCGCGCCGGGGCCGGGCAGCTCATCGTGGAAGGTGATCTCCGCGTCGAGCAGTCGATAGACCGCGTCACCCCGAGTGTGGAAGTCGATCCCGAGGTAACCCGAGAGGAACAGGTCGGCCTGTCCCGCCTCGACCGCGATGCAGGTGGGGATCCGACCTCCGTCGAGGTACCAGGCGCCCGGCTCGATCGTGTGCTCGGTGATCACGCGTCCCGATCCGAGCGAGCGTGGCGTGCCTTCGAGCCCGACGATCCGGTGGACGAGCATCAGCGGATGGTCGGGGAGACGGACGCGCGTCGGGAATCGATCGACCTCGGCGAACTCCGGCCCGAGCACATCGCCGAGTCGACCCACCGCGAGCGCGTGACAGGCGTCGAAGTCGAAGATCACGTCGCCGCGATCGGACTCGGCGCGGTCGCGGAGCGGCGATCGTGACGGGGCGCTCGGCATCGACGTCGACGAGGGAGTCGGAGGCGCGGATGGTCCTTCCGGGGTGGTGCGCAGCAGGCGAGCGCCGGTCGTGGCGGAGGCGAGCGCCTCGAGACGGGCGACGCCTTCCCGGGCGAACTGCAGGTACACCTCGTGCGCCCGAGCCGTCGCCAACTCGTGATCGCGGAGTGTCGCGAGCCCAGCCGGGAGCGTCGCGAGTCGCGTGCCGGCCCGGTCGCGGCGCCCGCGCAGCCATTCGGCGGGGCTGGAGTCTTTGACGTCTCGCTTCTCCTCCGGGGGGCGCGTCGCCGCGCTCGTCCTGGGCAACGCCGGAGCGGACGCTCTCGGCATCGTCGACGGCGATGGGGTCGGGATCGCCGTGCGCTCGGTTTCGCGCGCCGGCGTGGACTCGGCCGAGATCGATGAAGCGGCGACGCTCTCGGACTGTCGTACGACGCTGCCTCCCGCGGGAGGCGCAGCCGGACCGAGCAGCCCGCGATCGAAGTGCACCGTCATGGTCTTGCCGGTGCCGCGCGCTCTGGCGTTCGGCGTTTCACTCGAAACATCGCCATCGATCGGCGGGTGGATCGCGCCCAACTCCACCGGGACTCGATCGGCGATCAGTGCCGCGAGGCCGCGGAGGAACGAGGACCGCTCGCGATCTCGGCCGGGCACCAGCGAGATCGCGCGGTGCGGACGTCCGTCGAGGATCGCCGCGTTCGCTCGACTCGCCGAGCTTCCTGGACCGACCTCGACGAAGGTGCGAACCCCATCC
>JAGQRC010000147.1 GCA_020425835.1 Planctomycetota bacterium
AGCATCAGCGGCGCGGGAGTCGCGCCGCGACATCGTCACGGATGGCGTCGGGAAGGAAGTGATCGACGGCGCCACCGAACGACGCCACCTCCTTCACGCGGCGCGAGGAGTAGTGCGAGTACTCCAGACGCGGGAGGACGAACAGCGTCTCGGCGTGATGGTTCCCGGCGAGCTCGCGGTTCGTGTAGGCCATCGCCAGCTCCGCCTCGAAGTCGGTGAAGGTGCGAATGCCGCGAAGGATGAAGTCCGCACCCTCGGCGGCCATCAACTCGACCACCAGACCGTCGAACGGAATGATGCGAACGCCGTCCGTGGAGCGCAGAGAGCGTTCGATGAGGGCGACGCGCTCCTCGGCAGTGAACAGTGCTCGCTTGTCTCGATTGATCGCGACGGCGACGATCAGCTCATCGACGAGCCGTCGGCCTCGTTCGATCAGGTCGACGTGCCCGCGATGGGGAGGGTCGAAGGTGCCCGGGTAGATCGCCTTGCGCATGCCGTTCTCCTCGTCGGACCATGAGTGTCGCCGCGTCGGTGTCCCCGGGTCAGTGTCGCCGGGTCAGTGTCGCCGGGTCAGTGTCGCCGGGTCAGTGTCGCCGGGTCAGGGAGATCAAGTCCCGCGGTGTGAACTGGACGTGGACCCCGACGTCGTTCTCCCCCTCGTCGACCTCGACCTCGAGGGCGCAGGTCCAGCGGTGGAAGTGGCGAGCGATCGTGTAGAGCTGGTTGACCGCGCGACGTCGACGGAGGTCCTCCTCCAGGTAGAGGCCCAGCTCGTAGCTCTCCGAGACCTTCCAACGACCCGACCACGAGAGACTGTGCGAGAGGTGCTTGCGAAATCGATTCGCGACGGTGAGCTCGATCCGCCGATCGGAGTGGAGGTACTGCGCTCCCGGCGTCGGAATGCGGAAGGTCAGGCCGGTGTTGAACTCCTCGAACCGGCCCCCGACTTCGACATCGTACGCGCCGTCGACGAACGCGCCCACACCTTCGATCGGCCAGACGAGCAGCTCCCCGCGAATCGGGCCCCAGGGGTCGCCCGCGTGGTCCCGCCCGGGATCGGGGAAGTAGTCGATCTCGAGCTCGCTCTCGGCGATCTTCCGGGCGCGCACGAAGCGCTCTCCCTCCCGGCGCGGTCGTCGCGAGAGGAGGTACTGACGCACACCGAACGTGACGACCTCGGACCGGGTCACCGACTCCGTGGCGTCGAACGGGAAGAGCTCGCTCGGGTCGACGTTGTTCTCGAACACGTTGCGGTACGTGATGTCGGGCTCGACCACGTGCCGCCACCGCTCGCCGGACTCTCCGCGGCCGACGGAGTACGTGCGACCCAGGTGCCATCCCAGCGTCGCGCCCGTCGCGAGCGTGAGCCGCTCGATCGTGTTCCTCCGGATCTCGTCCTGCTCCCACGTCGTCCCGCGCACTTCGAAGAACGGCCGTAGCCGACCATATCGCGTGTCCCCGACCACCGTGGACAGCACCGACACGATGTCTCCGCGCAGCATGCGTCGCGAACCCAGCGCGGTGTCGTTGTCCGGGTGGTATCGGATGTTGGTGCCTCGCGCGACGACGTCGCCGTACAGCCCGGTGCGCCAGAGCGGCTTCTCGATGACGTGAACGGCCAGCTCCGGGAGCTCCTCGACGACGGTGCGATAGTTCGCGAGTCGAGTCTTGCCGAGCAACGTCACCGAGACGTCGTCTGCAATCGGCTGACGCAGGTAGAGGATGTTCTCGGGGACCTTCTGGCCCTGCACTTCGCCTTGGTAGTACTCGTTGAGGAAGTTCCGGTCGCTCTCGGTGGCCACCTCGAGATCGAGGAGCGTCGACGTCGGAAGGCGCAGGCGTTGGTGGTACCGAACGCGATACCGGTTCTCGGTGTCGGGCTCGATGTCGCCGCGGTCACGCGCGCGGTCGGAGATCGCGAAGGCGACGCCGCGACCGTAGAGCTCGAAGCTCGGCGTATCCCCGATCGTTCCCTCGATCGCCGATGTCCACCGTGCAGGGTCCTCGCCGATCTCCAGATCGGCCCCGTAGCCGAAGCCTCGACGGGAGAGGAGCTCGGTCCGCAGTCCGAGATCGACATAGGGCTTCAGGAACCGTGGGAGCAGCAGGTTCCCGTTCCAGACGACCTCCGCGCGATGTCCGAACTTGGAGGAACGCGAGTAGGCGACGCTGCGGATCGGGAGGACGGTGTTCCAGTAGGTGTCCCACGTCAGGGGAGGCAGCGGCAGAACCGCTCGATCCCAGAGCCGGAATCGAACACCGCGCAATCGCATCAAGAACGACCGCGTCGGCCCGATCGGCTCGCCGGAGACGTCGAATCCGATCGGATTCCGCGGGACCTCTTCCCCCTCGGCGTGCTCGGCGGAGATCGCCCAGTGGGGACGCCCGAAGTCGCAGGTGGTCACTTCGAGGCCTTCTGCTTCGAGCCGAGCAAAGTCGGTCAGCTCGAGCCGTCGTGTGACGAGGACGAGTTGCCCGCCCGCGGGGTGTCGGAGGGCTCGGCCGCTCGCCACGATCTCCGGGTCACTGTCGTCGACATCGAGTTCGCTCTATGCCGCGGTGCCGCTCGCCACATAGCCGGCGGCACCGCTCGAAGCCCGGTCGTCGAATTCGGTGGGAACGTCGCTCTGACGGACGTCGCGGGCCGACCACGCGCCCCGGTCGAAGAGGTCCTTCACCTGACGACCTGGCGGCAGGAAGGCGCGGACTCGGGCTTCCGTGATGACCGCTCGGACGTCACTCGAGTCGAAGAAGACGCTCTCGCCGCGGAAGCTCGCCTCCCCGCGGAAGACGACGATGTGACCCTCCGCGAAGAGCTTCATCCGACGGTCGCCGAGCCGCGACGCGATGCCGCCGTCCGGCGTGGAGTTCGCGGGCTTCGCGTCCGTGGACGGCGGTTCCACCGGGGGAGCGATCCAGACGGCGGCTCGGTCGGCCCAGAGCTCGAATCGGTCGGTGACGAGATGGACATTGCCGCTGAGGATCGCTCCGGCGCTCCGGTCGTCCTCGAAGTAGAAGACCCGCAGTCGCTCATAGCTCAACGCGTCGAACGCCTCGAGCACCTCTCGATAGTTGCCGAGGAGCTCGCTCTGACCGAGGAGAGGACGAGGGGCGCTCACGGGCGCGGCGGCGAGCACCACGACGAGGAACCTCGCGACCGCCACGGTGACGCGTCGCGCGTGCTTCGCTGCGGCACGGTCGCGGCGTTTCGCGTGCAGGTCGGTGGCGAGTTTCGAGGCTGCGTCGGTCCTCGAAGAATGATGAGCCCGCAACCTGGTCCTTCCGCGCGAGTGACTTTTGGACGAGCGCGGGGCATGGTAGATGGGGCTTCCACGAAGTCAACTCGTGGTGTGACGTCCGTTTCGATCACCGCGGATCCGGGAGCGAGTGGCCGCACCGATGCACCGACCGACCGAGCCCCGATACCGGGGGGATCCAGAGACGATGCCGATGGATGGCGCGGGCTCGCCCGTGATGGCGGATGCCCCGCCGACGACGGACGAACCGACTTGTCGCTTCCTCACGTTCGGCTGCAAGATCAACCAGTACGACACGCAGGCCATCCGGGAGTCGGTCCTCGATCTCGGTTACCGAGAGGTCGATTCCGGTGGCGCCGATGTCATCGTGGTCAACTCCTGCACGGTCACCGATCGAGCGGGGGACAAGGGGGTCGGTGCCGTTCGACGTCTCGCACGCGACTTCCCGAGCAGTCGGATCCTCGTCACGGGATGTCTTTCGCCGGAGGATCGCGCCCGTTGCGAAGAGGTCGGCATCGCGTTCGTCCTCGGCAACGAGGAGAAGGACCAGATCCCGGCGCTCCTCGAGGGCGCGGCCGTTCGCCCCGTCGGTCCGCGCCCATCCGATCGGCGTCGTTCCCGGGCGATCTTCGGCCTTCGGGCGAGCCGGTTCGAGGGCCGGACGCGAGCGTTCATCAAGGTCCACGACGGCTGCGATGAGTTCTGCAGCTACTGCATCATTCCGTTCGTGCGGGGCAAGTCGAAGAGTCGGTCTCTCGAGGATGTGCTGGACGAGGCGCGACGGCTCGCGCGCTCCGGTCACCGTGAGTTGGTGATCACCGGCATCCACTTGCGACGCTACGGGGCGGACCTCGGGATCTCCGGGGGTATCGCCGCGTTGATGAGCGCCCTCCGAGGCATCGAGGGCGTCGAGCGGATCCGATTGTCGTCGATCGGCGAGAAGACGTTCACCGATGAGTTCCTCGACTTCGTCGCCAGCGACGAGGCCTACTGCCGCTTCTTCCACATTCCGTTGCAGAGCGGTTCCGACGCGGTCCTCGAGCGCATGCGCCGCGAGTACACCGTGGCCGAGTACCTCGACACGGTCGCTCGGATCCGCGACCGTCTCCCGACCGCGGTGATCACGACCGACCTGATGATCGGTTTTCCGGGGGAGACCGACGAGGAGTTCGCGACATCACTGGACACGTGTCGGCGTGCGGCGTTCGCGTTCCTCCACGTGTTCCCCTACAGCGTACGGACCGGGACGCGCGCTGCGCGTCTGCCCGATCACGTCAGCGGCGCGGTCCGGAAGCACCGCGTCGAGGAAGCGCGCGTGCTCGACTCCGAGTTGCGTCGGGCGGAGGTCGCGCGTTGGGTCGGCCGCGATGTCCGAGTCCTCGTCGAGCGCGGCGCATCGGGTTGGGGCGTCGGCTTGTCGCGCGAAGGTCACCACGTTCGCTTCTCGACTCCGACTCCGCTCCCGCGCGGCACGGAGTCGAGCGTTCGGGTCGAGGGTGCGGCCCCGGCAGGCCATTACCGCGAGACGGGCCCGGTCACGCTGCGCGGGACGAGTTTCCCGAAGGTCTCTTTGGGGGGGGCATGACACCGGATCACGATCCACGCCCGGCGCTCGAGGCGTTGCGCACCCATCTGAGCGGCCTGCAGACATGGGGGCTGCGACGGATGGCGGTACGGTCGGACCACCCCGAGCGGCCGCTCGCTCCCGTGGCGACCGCACGGCGTGCCGCCGACTCCGAGAGCCCCATGGCGTCGCGACCCTCGGCGCATCGGGAAGCGTCGGCGGGAACTCCTGCGGCGCCGATCGACGCGCGATCCGCGGCGCCGTCCCGGCCCGAGCCCGGTTCGCGCCGACTGGACTCGGTGATCGCCGATCTCGACGCCTGCCGGTCGGAGGTCGCGGCGTGCACGGCGTGCCGGCTCCACGAGGGACGGAGTCGAACGGTGTTCGGGGTCGGGGACCCTGTCGCACGGTTGATGTTGATCGGGGAGGGACCCGGTGCCGACGAGGATCGGCTCGGGGAGCCGTTCGTCGGACGCGCCGGTCAGCTGCTCGACAAGATCATCGGGGCGCTCGGGCTCCAACGGCGCGAGGTCTATATCGCGAACGTCGTGAAGTGTCGCCCTCCGGGGAACCGCACTCCGACGATCGAGGAGGTCGAGACCTGCACGCCGTTCCTCGCGCGCCAGATCGCCGCGATCCAGCCGGAGATGATCGTCGCACTCGGCCGGCCCGCCTCGAACTACCTGCTCGGAACCGACCAGCCACTGGGCCGCCTCCGCGGTCGGATGCATGCCTACAAGGGGATCCCCGTCGTGGTGACCTACCACCCGGCCTACTTGCTGCGCACACCGGAAGCGAAACGCGACACCTGGCTCGACCTCCAATCGGTCATCGAAGCTCTCGGACTCCAGCCTCCCGTCCCGTTCCAGCGCGGATGACCCTCCCGACCCGGGGCACCGTCGTTGGGTGTCCAACGGGTCTGGGCGAGTCATCTCGGGGATTCGCCGGCCTTTGGGCGTGTTGACAAAGGGATGGCCATCCCTATACTTCGGACCCTTTCCCGGAGATGGTGGCGCGCGACAGGGGTTTGTCGTCACGATCTCGGCAACGGTGCGTGGGCCTCCCGGGACCGTCTCGTGCGGTCGGAATCGGTGGCCAGCCGCACGCTCGGCCCGTTACCGTGGCCATTCGGGCGTCGGTCTTCGCATTCTCGGCGTCGATCGCGTTGCACTCTCGGAACCGTGAGCCCGGCTCGTCGGACGCGCGATTCCCGAGTCGCCAGTGGGGTTTGTTGCAGGCCCAGTCCGGCCGTCACACGCGGCGGCGACACGGACGGACCCAAGGGAAGAAGGACGCCGCCGAGCGGTTTCTCGGTGGCGATGGTCCGCACCTTCGACCGTCGTCCGCTCTCGCCGAGCGACGCCGATCGCAAACGGACAGCAGTGCGAGCGAGGCAAGTCAAGCGGGGCCACGGACCGGTGGTTCGCCCCGGCAGCCGTCCCGTCCGACGCGCGTCACCGAGGATCCGATGACGGATCGCGGTCACCCGTCGTGTCGCGGTCGGTTCGACGCGGCGAAGACTCGATGGCGAGCCGAAAAGGCTCGCGCGCAGGTCGGTGGTCGAGAGAGGGGTTTCATGTCAGCCTTCCAGACGGTGTGGAGTGTCGATCTCGGCAAGTCCTCCCTCAAAGCCGTCAAGATGCACCGCGAACGAAACAGCGTGGAGATCCTCGCTGTCGACAAGGTCGACTTCCCGGTCGAGTCCGGAGGGATCGAGACCCTTCAAGCTCCGAAGGACGCCCTCCGCACGTTTGCCTCGCGCAACGAGATCAACTGTCCCGTCATCGTCTCCCACCCCGGGCACTCCGCCTTCTCCCGATTCATCCAGCTTCCGCAGGTCGACGCGAAGAAGGTCGAGGAGATGATCGGCTACGAGGCTCAGCAACAGATCCCGTTCCCGATCGACGAAGTCATCTGGGACTATCACGTCTGCGCTTCCGACGAGGGCGCGTTGGAGCGCGAGATCGGGATCTTCGCCGTGCGCCGCGAGGTGATCTCCGACTTCATCGTCGACTTCGAGAGCAACGGGCTCGCGCCTGATCACATCTCGATCGGATACATAGGGCTGCTGAACTACGTGAACTTCGATCTCCGTCCGCAGAAGCCAGCGGTGATCATCGACATCGGGTCGGAGCACACCGATCTGTTGATCGTCGACGGCGGTCGCTTCTGGGTGCGCAACCTCGGGATCGCCGGAAACGACATCACCCAGACACTCCAGGAGAAGTTCAAGCTCCAATTCGACGAAGCGGAGCGGCTCAAGAGATCGGCGGCGTCCGACAAGGAGAAGGCCGCGAAGGTCTATCAGATCGTCCAGCCGATCCTGAAGGAGTTCGTCAACGAGGTGCACCGGTCGGTCGGCTTCTACAAGTCGCAGGCGGGTGATGTGAAGTTCGAGGATGTCTTCCTGTTCGGGAACGCCTCGAAGCTCGTCGGGCTGCAGCGATTCCTGCAGGAGCACCTGCGGTTCCGCGTCCACGTCGAGAAGGGCTTCCACCGGATCCGCGTCAATCGCGAGTCCAACGTGGCCTTGCTCCAGCAGGACTTCCCGTCGTTCGCGACGGTCGTGGGCCAGGGCATTCAGGCTCTCGGCGACGGCATGTGCGATGTCAACCTCCTCCCGCGAGAGCGTCAGGAGGAGTTGTCTTTCAAATCCAAGCAGAAGGTCGTCATCGCTGCCTGTGTCGCGTTGTTCGTCGTGCCCGTCTTCCTGATGCTCAACCTCAACGGCAAGATCGAGAAGGCGGAACAGGCGCTCGCGCAAGCGAACCGGTCCAAGTCGCTGAGCGACAACGCGAAGGCCATAAACGGCCTGAACGACGCGGCGACCGCCCTC
>JAGQRC010000014.1:0-13642 GCA_020425835.1 Planctomycetota bacterium
CCAAAGGAAGGGGCCCCGCCACGTCGGGGCCTTGACTTCCCTAGCCTTCTCATGGAAGCAGTCCGTTCAAGAACTCATTCCGGCCGAGAGCCCGAGCTTCCTGCGCCCAGCACACCCGTCGAGACTCGAAGCATGCTAGCGCTAGCTCGTCGGCATCAACGCGTGTTCTGGACCGTGAGCGGTGCGAACGGGAAGGTCGCGTTGATCGTGTTGTCCTCGTTCAGCACCGCGAAGACGAACCGGTTCCACGTCGCCGGCTGAAGGTTCGGCGTCGTCGTCAGTCGCCATGCCGTATTCACGACATCCGGCGCGAACGGGCCACCGTTGAGTAGGGCGAACTGGACCATCGGGTCGAGCTCCTCCTCGGTCTCCCAGATCTGCTCTTCCAGGTCGGTGAAGTACTTCGTCGGGAAGAGGTCCATCTCCAAGATCTGGACCGGGAAGCTCCCCGGCGTCGTGGTGGGGATCCCGACCAGGAGCTTCGCGCCCGGTCGGATGTTGTCCCCGATCACCCGCATCCGTCGCGGCGGCTCGTGATGCAGCGAGTTGACCCCGAACGACCCGAGCACCGAGAGCTGGAACGTCCGCAACGCCCAGAGCGTGTTGATCGGGTTCAGGGTCACGGTCGGCGGGACCGTGGACTGGTCGACGTTCAGGTTGTTGACGAACAGGGGGATGTCGGTGCAGTAGGTCATCGGGGCCATCGGCATCGACGTAATGTTCGCCGGCGGGTTGGCGACATCGGCGATCGGGGTCGCGATGCCCGCCGGGTTCGCGACGCGCCGCTCGTTCCCGAGAGGCGTCGCCTGGGCGATGACCGCGCTGTCGACACCCGAAGCGAGGGAGAGGATCTGGTTCCGCGTCAGGAGGGTCGTCGTCCCTTCCTGGCGGTACATCGGCGGCGAGACCGTGAGGTCGTACCAATAGCCGGTGTAGTTCGTGGACTGACGCGCGATCACCGCGAGGCCGACGTTCGCCTCATCGACCTGGTTCTCGAAGAACGAGAAGGCGGCATTGTTGGCGCCCGGCAGTGCGGGATCGACCGTGTAGGACAGGCCGGCGGCCGGCGCAGTGCTCCAGTCGAACTCGCGGGTGTATCGGGTCAGCGCCTTGAGGTTCGTCTGGGTTCCTCCCGGGACGGTCCCCGCGAAGAAGAAGTTGTTGAAGAAGTTGATCGAGCCCTGGGCGAAGTTGCCGTCGTGGGTCAGACCGACGTTGGCGACGACCCAGATCGGGGGGTCCAGGCTCTCGGCTCGGTGGAGCCACATCTCGCGGGGGACGAGGTTCCTCAGCGCCGCCGTCTCGAACGGCTGGAGCTGCGGGTCCGGTAGCGTGCTGGTCAGCGTCCGGGCCACGAAGAAGGCGTCGGTGAGGGTGTTGTCCGAGCCCTCCGGCAGACTGTGACATCCCACGCAGCCGAGCGACCCATCCGTCGGATGGTTGTGGTAGATCTGTTCACCGAGCTTGGTGCCGCTGGCGAGGTTCGGATCGTCCGGGTTCGAGGGATCGAGGAAGCCCGGAACCACGCGATCGAGCGCCTGCTCGGGATTCGCCGGATGGCGTACCGTGTTGATGAAGGTCGTGTAGGCGTTCATCTCGGGGTCGGTCAACGAAGTGCTCCGGCCGAGCAGACCGACGAACGCGACGTTGAAGGCTTGGAAGTTCGGTCGGTCCGCCCGCCAGTGATAGGGGGCGTTGGTCAGGAGGTACTGCCCCTCCGCGTTGACTCGGTAGTTGACCAGCCCCTGCAGCGTCTGGGTGATGAGGGGCCCCTTCTCGGAGGGGAACTCGGTGAACAACCCCGGCGAGCCCGCGCCGAGGAGACCGGGCGGAATCGCCGGCCCCGATGCGACGACGCCGAGATCCCAGTTCAACGCATCGGTCGCACCGTCGATGTGGCACGACCCGCAGGAGACGAACCCGGAACCGGATGTCGCGGTGGCGTTGTACAGGAAGACGCGTCCGCCGCGGATCTCCATCGGGGTCGGGTCGTTGCCGAGTTGGAACGCTGCGGTGACCGAGTTCGTCGACAGATCGATCACGCGCATCGTGTTGTCCAGCCGACACGCGACGAACAGCAGATTCCTGCGAGCGTCATAGGCCAGACCCCTCGGACCCGAGGTCGTGTACCCCTGGAGCGGGTTCAGGACCGGCAGCGAGATCTGCGTTTCCGCGTAGCCCCCGGGGACGCTCGCGGGCCGGAAGATCGCGACTTTGTCGGAGTGGAACGCCGTCACCACGATTCCCGTGATGTCTCCGGCATCGTTCTCGAGGATCACGACGTCGGTCGGCTGGGACAGCGCGTCACTGGCCGGGACCGCCTGGTTGGCGACCGTCGTGTAGTCGCGATTGAGGTTCCGTCCGAGCGGGGTGAACGGCGGGAGCGGGATCGCGCCCGCGGGCGCCTCGGGCCGGACCGTCGGCTGGCCTCCCAGCGGCGTGTCGAGGACCCAGAAGCGGCTCTCCACGAAACCGAACTGCAGTTGGGAGACCGCGACCTCCCCGGACGCATCGTGGTTCCTCGCCTTGGTCCCGACGACGACCATCCGGGTGCCGTCCCGGGTCATGGCGAAGGCGTGGTTCGTCGATCCGAGCCCCTTCACCTGCCCGATCGGTGTCGGGTTGGTGTTGTCGAGGAACCAGAGATCGAGGTCGTACTGCGTCGGGAACGCCGTGTTCGGGTCGGGGCTCTCACCCATGAAGTTCAGGATGAAGAAGCGACCATCGGGAAGGAACGCGATCTGTCGCGGCGCCTTCACGGCGAGCTTCTGCGGCGCGATCGCCGGGTCGTCGCCCTCCAGGACGATCTCGCCACTGGTCAGCGCGAGCGTCGACAGATCGACGATGACCCCGGAGCTCCGACCGCTGAGGGTCACGAACGCGTTGTTGTTCGCCGGATCGAACGCGATGTCCGCCGGCTGGTCACCGACGAACGCGGTGCGCTCGAGCGCGCCGAAGACGGTCAGTCCGGTGGGGGTGGGAACGGCGTCGAGCCGCACCATCGAGACCGAGTCGCCATCGAAGTTGCACGTGTAGAAGCGACCGGTCGCCGGAAGCCACCGAACCGTCGCCGGTCCCATGCCGACCGGGACCCGCTGAATGAAGGCGTGCGGCGGGCTCGACTCGTAGATCTCGACCGAGTTGTCCGGTGTGTTGCAGACCAGAACCACGTCGAGACGGGCATCGCCGAGGCGGACCGTGGCGGTCGTGATCGGCTTGAGTTGCGGGGTCTCGAAGTTCGCGAACTCCGCGGCGAAGGCGGAGGGTGGGGCCGATGCGGTGAGCCCGATGAGGACTGCACACAGAATCAGCGCCGAAGGTACGGAACGTGACATCACGTTCTCCTCTCCTGCGTGTTCTGGTAGCAAGCCCGAGAGAGACTGTAGTCGCGCCGCGCGTTCCGAGCAAGCGGCAGCTCGGTGTGAAGTTCACCGGTTCGGAAATCGCACGGTTGGTGAAAGAAGAACGGCGTCGAAGTGTATTGCACACTCCGACGCCGTTCGTCACGAACTCCGTGCTGTTACGGCTCAGTCGCCGATTCCCGTCACGACGTCCGCATCGAGCCCGACGCCTCCCTCCTGCATGTCCCGACCGTACGACGTCAGGACGATGCCGAGTTCGGTGAGCTCGAACATGTACGGCTCGTGGGTCCAGGGGTCCCGCGGCACGGACTCGAGGTACTGCTTGTCCTGGTCCGCGGGTTGGACGAGCTCGTCGAACGACTTCGGCAAGGATCCGTTGTCGAGCTTGTAGATCTGCACCGCGTTCGTGACCGCCTTCATGTCGGCCTTCACCTTGGCGACCTTCGCCATGTCATCCATACCGTCCGACGCCACGTCCGCGGTCGCTTCCGACTTCGGGCTCGCGACGATCCGGATCTCCGCCTCGGGACGGATGTACTTCTGGGCGACCGCCTTCACCATCTCGGGGCTGATCGACTGATAGTACTCGACGAGCCCCTCGAGCTCCGACAGCTCATCACCACGGTAGTCCAGGTCCGCCAGTTGGCGGAGCCAGAACGCCGGCTCCTTCATCTGCGTGTCGAGGATGTTGGAGATCTGCTTCTTCGCGGTCTCGACTTCGTCCGCGCTGGGCCCGTTCTCCGCGAACTCCTGCATCATCTCGATGATGCGTTGCGCGAGCCGGTCCGCGTTCTCCGGCTCGCAGGGCGACTGAGCGAGGATCATCCCGGTTCCGGGAATCGCCTCGGCCGGCTGCTGGAAGCACCCGATGGAGTACACGAGCTTCTCCTCCTCGCGGAGGATCTTGGTCATGCGCTCCTGCAGGATCAGCGTCACGAAGTTCAACTGTCGGCGGTCGACGCGCTCTTTGGCATTGCAGCCCTGGTAGCCGGCGAGGACGAACGACTGCGGCGTCACCGAGTCGAACGTGATGCGCTCGACATAGGGACCTGCGACTCGGTCGATCTTCCGGAGCGCGTCGAGCATGTCGAAGGAGTGCTCGACCTTCGGGAGCGAACCGAAGTAGCGGGTCACCAGCGGGATCGTCGCCTCGAGCGACAGATCACCCACGACCGCGATCTCGATCGGCCGGCCGAAGATGCGACGGCCCCATTCCTGGGCCTTCTCGATGGTGATCGCGTCGATCTCCTCGGCGGTCAACGGGAGCTGACGGATGTCACCACCCAGGAAGCTCCGGGCGAGCGCCTCCATGGCCCGTGCCCCCGGATTGGTCTTCGCCGCCTCGATCTGCTGCTTCGCCGCCTCCTTCCAGTTGTCGAACGTGCTCTTCTCGATGATTCCGTCGTTGAGGAACGCGTGGAGCAACTGCAGCCCCGTCACCAGATCTCGCGGGGAACCGCTGACCGACATGTTGTAGGCGTCCATCGAGAATCCGCCGCCCACGCCGACCTTCTTGTCCGCCATCAGGTCGCGGATCTGCGTCGAGGTCAGGCGCGTCGTCGCGTTGACGAGCGCGGCGGCCTGCGAGAGCCCACGGTGCGCGGCATCCTCCTCGATGATCCCGCCGGGGATCGTGACCAGGATGGTCGCTTCGTCCTTCTTGTAGTCCATGTAGCGGTGGTGGACGATCGCACCGTTGGAGAGCGTCAAGGTCGTCACGTCGAACGCATCGTCGTGCGACTGGCTCGTGATGCTGCCCGGCTGGGGCAGCGACTCGAGGATCGGTCCTTCGATCTTCTCCTTGTGTTGGACCTTCGTCTCCCGATCCCACGCCGACTTCGCGATGGCGAGGATCTCCGCGCTGGTCGGGAGGGTGTTCCCCTTCTCCGGGAGCGACAGGACGTAGGTGTAGGCGCCGGTCGAGTAGTTGTCTCGGAAGACCTGATCGATCTCCTCGACGGTCACCGTCGGGAGGATCGAGCGCAGCAGATCGAGATTCTGCTGTGCCGAGAGGATCGGGTAGTCGCCACCGACGGCTCCGACGATGGACTCGACGACGGCGCGCGCGTTGCGCGTGCTGGCCCGCTCCACCGCGGCCTCGGCGGCCGCAATCGTCTCGCGCTTGGCCAACTCGAGCTCGTTCTCATCGAACCCGTGCTCGACGGCGCGATCGATCTCCTCGACGAGCTGGTCGAGCATCGACTTCCAGTTCTCGGCGACCCCTTGGACATCCGCGCTGGCCATGATCGCCTCTTTGAAGAGGTTGCCGACGCCGGCCCGTCCGCCCATGTAGTCCGCCTCGCCGCGCTGCACGCGCTCGGCGATTCGACGGCTGAGGATCTCCGTGCCGAGGTTCTCGATCTCGTTGAAACGGCACTCCTCGAGCGTGTCGATCGGCTCGCGGCCGGGTTGCAGACGGAACGCCTCGACCCGGGCGATCGGCATCTCGGGATCGCTCAGGACGAAGGCCCGGGCGGTGTCGGTCGGACGGATCCCCGTCCCGCGCGGCTCTCTCGCCTCGGCACGGGCCGTGAACTGCGACGACGAGAAGTGGGCCTGGATCCGCTTCTCCAGGTCGAGGGCATCGACATCGCCCACGACGACCAGCGTCATGAGTTCCGGGCGGTACCAGGTGTCGTAGTAGTCGACGAACTCCGATCGCGGCGCCGTCTTCAGGACTTCATCGGTGCCGATCACGGTGTGCTCGGCGATGCGAGATCCGGCGAAGACATCCTCGACGAACGCGTCGGAGATCCGCTGCTGCCAGCCCTTCCGGGAGCCCTTCTCGTTCAGGATGATCTGACGCTCCTTGTCGATCTCGTCGTCGAGGAGGAGCAACCGGCCGGCGTAGTCGCCGAGGATCGTCAGCGCGAGCTCGATCGTCTCCGGCTCGGTGTCCGGCATGGTCAACTTGTAGACCGTCTCCTGCCGGGTGGTGTGCGCGTTCGAGTCGGCCCCGAACTGCATCCCGAGACTGCTCAGTCGGGGAATGAGCTCGCCCGGCGCGAAGTTCTCGGAGCCGTTGAAGGCCATGTGCTCGAGAAAGTGAGCGAGGCCGTTCTGGCTCGGCGTCTCGTTGAGCGCACCCGTGTTGATGTGCAGGTAGAGGGTGACGCGCTCCGGTGGATTGTCGTGCTGGCGGACCACGTAGTCGAACCCGTTGTCGAGCGTGCCGTACCGGTTGTCGGGATCCTTCGGCAGTGGGGTGCCATCCGTTGCGGTCTCGACTCGATCTCGAGCCGTCTCCGACATCGACTTGTCCCCGGTGGAGGAGCAGCCGATCGCGACGGCGAGCGGGAGGACGTACAGCAAGGAACGAAGCATGGGATCCTTTCTCGGGGCAGGTTCTCCGGGTGGGGTGGAAGCCACCTCGACCCGAAGGCTCGGCGCGACCTGAGCGGTCTGCTTGCCGGAGGGCTGAGGGCTCTGCGTGCGCGGCTCTGCGTGCGCGGTTCCTTCTTGCACTCGGGCACGGCGCCCGCCTCGAGACAGAGCGGGGCGAAGGCCGTGCGGAGCGTGGCGCGACGCTCGGAATGCGCTGCGCGGGGCAATGGCAGCCGTGAGCGGGTCTCTCGCGGCTGTCGAAAGCGGCGCATTGTAAGGGGGGTTTCCTAGTCGAGTCCAATACCCGTGGATAGAATTCGCGCCCCCTACGTCGTCCCGACTGGCCGCATTGGCTGTGGAGCGTCCGTCCCGCCACCACGTGAGGCGAGGGACTGCCCCGATCCAGCCGGCAGACTAGAGCCGACGCAATCCGAGGAGGACCCGTGACCGACATCTCGCTGACCCCCGGCAATCTCGACGAGGACTCCGATGCCCTCGATCTCGCGCTCGACCGGCCCGTGGCGGGCGCGACGCCGGTCTACTTCGACGATCCCGAGGAGGCGAGGGCCTACCCGCTGGCCCAACGCCTGTTGGGCCTCGACTGCGTCTCGGCACTCCTCCTCCAGGATCGCAAGATCACCGTCTGCCGTTCGAACCGAGCCGGCGACTGGCCGTCCGTCATCGAGGCGGTCGGAGAGATCGTTCGCGATCACTTCGCCCACTTGCCGGAGGCGCAGCCGACCCGCGAGCGGACTCCCGCGGAGAACGAGCTGATGGCGCGGATCCAGAACCTGCTCAACACCGAAATCAACCCGATGGTGGCGTCGCACGGCGGCTTCATCGAGGTGCGCGACGTCCGCGAGACTCGCGTTCTGATCAACATGACGGGCGGGTGTCAGGGCTGTGGCATGGCGGCCCAGACCCTGAAGCAGGGAGTCGAGCGGATCATCTTCGATCGCATCCCGGAGGTGACCGAGATCCTGGACTCGACCGACCACGCGGCCGGGGTCAATCCGTACTACTGATCGCTCGAGGATCGGTCGTCCGTCCTCCGAGGCGGTCTCAGCAGTCGAACCAGCGTCCCGCCATCGACTCCAAGGAGTCGACGCCGTCCATCGGCATGAATCGCATGTACCAAGGCAGGCACGCGTAGCGGTGGAGGAGCGTGTACGCCAGGCAGCGTCGGGAGAGCCCCGCGTTCCACGCCGATGCGGGGAGGCCGTAGCCGGCGAGGAACGACCGGAAGATCTCGCGGTCCCCTCGACTCACGAAGAGTCCGACCGAGGCGAGCTCGTACTCCGGCGCACCCAGCATGGCGGGTTCGAAGTCGAGGAGCCCGGTCAGTCGCGAGCGTCCGGAACTGCTCATCCCGAGGAAGTGCGCGGGCATCAGCTCCGTGTGGAGGAGCACCAACTCCGGCTTCCCGAGATCGACCGAGGCCAGGTAGCGCTCGATCCGATCGAGCCAGGACGCCTCGAGCTCGAACCGCTGTTGGCGGTCGAGGCACCGTTCCACCCCGCACTCCAGGAAGCTCGTCCAATCGGGCGGAAGGTCCCGAAGGGCGTGAGTCTCGAGCGCGTGGAGCTCCGCGGTGACCTCACCCATCTGCCGTGCGAGCTCCACACGCTCCGATTGCGGCCGCTGGTCCCAATCCTCGGAGAGCACCGTGCCCTCGAGCCGAGACATGTGAAGGACCCACCACCCGTCGAGCGTGGCGGTCCCCCGCACGCGGGGCGTCGGGCAGGAGAGCCGGTCGGTGAGATACTTGAGCACTCGTTCCTCGACGTCTCGGTGGGCGCGGTCGAAGGGCGCATAGATCTTGATGACCGTCGACCCAGTCGCCCCGACGATCGCGGATCCATCCGCGAACAGCTCCGGGGTCGCGGCGAGGTCGCTCGCGCGCGCCGCCGCTTCGAGCGCGCGGCGGCAGAGCTCGGAGTCCTTGCGCACCGCGTCCAGTTCGCTCTCGGTGGTGATCGCGGGAAGGAGTGTCACGAACTCTCGGCCCAGCGGCGAGCGAGATGGAGGATGGTCTCGGTCGCTCTCGCGAGTGCCGACTCCGCGATCCACTCGCGCTTCGAGTGGAACATCAGGCCCCCGGCGAAGATGTTCGGAGTTGGATGGCCGAGCTGTGACAGGACGCTCCCGTCCGTTCCGCCGCGAATCGGATGGCGCAACACCTCGAGGCCGGTGTCGGCGATCGCCAGATGCGCTCGCTCGACCACCTCGGGGCAGGCGGCGAGGATGTCTCGCATGTTGCGATACTGCTCCCGGAACTCGAGCTCGATGCGCAGGCGAGGGTGCCGGTCGCGGTAGGCGTCGGCGAGGCGTTGGAGCCGCTCTCGTCGCTCGGCGTTCTTCTCCGCCTCGAAGTCGCGCAGGATCAGCGAGGCGCGGGCTTGGTCGACGGTCCCCTCCAGCTCGACCAGATAGAAGAAGCCGTCGCGGCCGTCGGTCCGTTCCGGCGTCTCGTTCTCCGGTAGCTCCGCCAAGTACCGCGCCATCAGATGACCGGCGTGGACCATGACGCCCTTCGCGGTGCCGGGATGGACGCCGACCCCGTGAAAGGTCAAGTCCGCCCGCCACGCGTCGAAGCACTCGGTCTCGAGTTCCCCCTGGAACCCGCCATCCATCGTGTAGCAGTACTTCGGGAGACGATCGAGCTCGATCCCTTCGGTGCCTCGACCGATTTCCTCGTCGCTCGTGAAGCAGACGCGGATCTCGCCATGGCGAAGGTCCGGGAACTCCACCAACGTCGCGACGGCGGCCATGATCTCGGCGACGCCCGCCTTGTCGTCGGCTCCGAGCAGAGTCCGGCCGCTCGCGGTGATGATGGTGTCCCCGACGAAGTGCGCGAGCTCGGGCGAGTCCTCGACGGTCAGCGTCAGCGCAGGGTCTTCCGGGAAGTGGATCGGGGAACCGTCCCAGTTCTCGTGGCAGCGCGGGGTCACGCCCTTTCCCGGTTGCTCCGGTGAGGTGTCGACGTGTGCGACGAGCCCGAACGGCTCGGCAGAGACACCGTCGGACGCGGGGAGGGTGGCGTAGACGTATCCGGTCATCCCGAGATGCACATCAATGAGCCCGAGCTCCCGGCACTCGTCCGCGAGGAGACGGAGGAGATCCCACTGTCGGGCGGTCGACGGGTGCGTCTTCGATGTCTCATCGGACGTCGTGTGGATCTCGACGTAGCGGAGGAAACGCTCGCGAGCCTGCGCCCGCGCGAAATCTCGGATATCGGCACTGATCATCGCGGAGCCTCCGTCGACTTCGAGTTGTCCCGTTGGAAGTCAGGGCCGGACGAGTTTGCGTGCGCCGAGGGGGAGTTGCAAGTAAGCTCCCGCCGAGGAACGGGTTCGGGGACGCGATCGTCGCGGAGCCGCGATTCCTGCCCACCCCGGAACCTCGGCTCGCCTTCTCGTTCCGGCCCGCCCTTCTTCGCCGACGTGTCGCACCTCGCTCGTCGGGCGAGCCGGGATGCCCGATCGGCATCTCCCGCCCAGTCGTCGGTCCCGACGGGGACCGACTCGCGACCGCGCCATCGACGGCTCCGACCGCTTCCACTCGTGACTTCGATATCGGGCCCCCGAGACCGGCCCGGAGAGAGGCTCGCATGACTCCCACGCAGTGCATCATCTTGGTCCTGTTGCTCCTCGCGATCGCCATTCCGGCCGGCTGGACGTCCGCGGGCTCGGGAATCGACCCCGACGATCGAGCCGCGCTCCTCCAGGCCTACAACGACGGAAACTTCAACGAGGCGTACGAGGGGCTGCGCCACCGAGTGCTGGAGCTGCCGACGAACACGTACGTCGTCGACGACTTGCGCCTCGCCTCGTCTTGCCTCGGTCGACTCCGCCGCATCGCCGAGCACGACGCGTTCTGGGAAGCGGCCGCGGAACGGCACAGCGACGACTGGCGCGTGTTGTGGGCCGTGGCGGAGCTCTATCGGGGCGCGACACACTACGGGTTCCGCGTGGATGGCGAGTTCGAGCGCGGCCGGCACCGAGGAGCGAACGGGCCACGGCTCGATTCCCGCGAGAGGGATCGGGCTCGAGCGCTTCAGCTGATGGAAGCGGCCCGCGGGCTGTCGATGGACGCCGACGTTCCAGGAAAGGCTAGGGCGCAGTTCTACTACGACTACGCTCGGGCGTTGACCGAGCGAGAAGTGTGGAAGCGGCAGATCCTCACCGACCTCACGGTGCTCCCGGACTACTTCGAGGGTTGGTACTACGAGCCGGACCAGAGTGCGCCGGTCGGACCCGACGGAGAGCCGGTCACCTACTCGGTCCCGGAGTCGTTCGAGACGGCGTCCAACGACGGTGAGCGTTGGCGCTGGTGTCTGTCTCAGGTGATCGAGAACGACTCGCGCCGACGGGACGAGGTGCGGTACCTCCTCGCCATGTTCTGGAACTCGCAGTTCGGCGTGCAGACCCTCGTCAACTACGGGCTGCCCGAGCCGGATGCCGCGGAGGAGTCGGGACCCTACAGCGTGCACACGCTCGGGGACGGCGAGACGATCGCCAAGCTCGCCACGGGAGTCCGGCGGTTCGAGATCGCGGATGAGTTCAACGCGCTGAAGATCAGTCGGGACATCTTCCGCAACGGCGAAGACTCGAACGTGCGACAGCAAGCCGCTCAGTTGCTCGGCACGATCTTCGAGAACCGGCGGCAGTATCCGAAGGCCGCCGAAGTGTGGCGGGATCTCACTCGGGACTTCGGAGCGCAGGACGGCTGGAAGCAGCGCCTCGAAGCGATCACCGGGAACTGGGGTCGGTTCGCCGGAACCGCGCGTACGGTGTCGGGGGAACCGATCGAGTTCGAGTACCGATTCCGCAACACGAAGAACGTCCACGTCCGGATCCACCGGATCGATGTCGATCGACTGCTCGCCGACGTGAAGGCCTACCTGAAGCGCGACCCCGGTCAGATCAGTTGGAACGAGCTCGAGCTCTCGAACCTCGGCTACCGGTTGGTCCAGGAAGAGCAGGACCAGTACCGCGGGGCGGAGGTCGCCAGTTGGGACCAGTCGGTCGAGCCGCTCCCGAGCCACTTCGATCGCACGGTCACGATCACCACGCCGATCCGTGAGCCCGGCGCCTACTTGGTCCAAGCCGAGGCGGAGCCCGGGAGGAAGTCGTACTGCGTGCTCTGGGTCCGGGACACCGCGCTGGTTCGGACCACCGGCTCCGACCGTGTCTACTACTACGCGGCGGACGCCGTGACCGGCGCGCCGCTCGCCGATGCGAATCTCGAGTTCTTCGGGTATCGGCAGGAGCAGGTCGCTCCGAAGAAGTACACGATCACCACCAGGAATTTCGCGCTCGAGACCAATGCCGACGGCTTGGTGACGACGACCTCCGAGCTCCAGAATCCTCTCTGGACCTGGCTGGTCGTCGCGCGCTCCGGCAAGCGCCTCGGTTTCCTGGGTTTCGAGGGGATCTGGTACCGATCCTACTCGCAGTCGATCCATCGGCTGTCCCGGGACTACTTCGTCACGGACCGCCCGGTCTACCGGCCCGGACAGTCGCTGAACTTCCACGCGTGGATCCGAGACGCCGAGTACGACCTCGGCGATGTCTCCCGACACGCCGGCGAGCGCTTCCTGGTCGAGATCGCCGATCCCCAGGGAGAGAAGGTCTACTCGCAGAACCTCGTCGCGGATGCCTACGGGGGCGGAGGTGCGACCTGGTCGATCCCTTCGGAGGCGAAGCTCGGCGCGTACCGGCTCTACATCCCCGGCAAGTACGGCATCACGTTCCGGATCGAAGAGTACAAGAAGCCCGAGTTCGAGGTGACGGTCTCCGCTCCGACCGATCCCGTCCAGCTCGGCGAGTCCTTCGAAGTCAAGATCGGGGCGCGGTACTACTTCGGTGCACCGGTGTCCGAGGGTACGGTCCGCTACAAGGTGACGCGATCGTCGACCGGTCAGACGTTCTTCCCGAAGCGTCGCTGGGACTGGCTCTACGGACCGGGCTACTGGTGGTACGGCTACGACTACGACTGGTACCCCGGTTGGCGCGACTGGGGTTGCAAGCGTCCGCTGCCCTGGTGGTGGCCGACACCCTACGCTCCTCCGGAGGTCGTGGCCGAGGGAGAGGTTCCCGTCGGTCCCGACGGTGAGGTTCTGCTCCCCATCGACACCACCTTCGCGAAGCAGCTCCATGGTGACTCGAGCCACGAGTATCGCATCACCGCCGAAGTCACCGACCGCTCGCGTCGGACCATCGTCGGCTCCGGATCGGTGCTCGTCGCGAAGGAACCCTTCCGAGTCTTCGCCTGGTTCGACCGCGGTCATCATCGGATCGGGGAGCGGATCGATGCGAACTTCTCGGCGACGACTCTGGATGGTCGGCCGGTTCGAGGGACCGGCGTGGTCCGGTTGTTCCGCGTCCGGTATCCGGGCGGCGAGCCCGAGGAGACGCTGGTCGGTACGTGGGAAATCGACCCCGATGACGAGGGGCACGCGACGCAGTCGTTCGAGATCGATCGAGGTGGGCAGTACCGCGTCGCCTACGAGTTGACGGATGCGTTGGGGCGGACCCAGGTCGGTGCCGGGATCTTCGTCGTTCGCGGCGCGGGCACCGACGATGAGGACTTCGCCTTCTCGGCGCTCGAGTTGGTCCAGGACAAGAGCGAGTACGCACCCGGGGATCGCGTCGAGCTCATGATCAACACGAGGCGCACCAACAGCACGGTGTTGCTCTTCGTCCGCCCCGAGGGCGGCGTCTACACCGAGCCGAAGGTGGTGCGACTCGACGGCAAGAGTGGGCTCGAGGAGATCGAGGTCCTGAAGGCGGACATGCCGAACTTCTTCGTCGAGGCGTTGACGGTCGGAGACGGTCAGGTTCACCAGGAGGTCCGCCAGATCGTCGTGCCGCCGGAGAGCCGAGTCCTCACAGTCGACATCCAACCGTCGGCGGAGGAAGTCCTCCCGGGCGAGGAGGCGACGGTCGAGGTCT
>JAGQRC010000014.1:13652-16162 GCA_020425835.1 Planctomycetota bacterium
AGCCAAGGTCAAAATTCATGTGACCGAACTCAATGGCGAGAATTATTCCGGGCAGACCGTCGTGTCGGTCTACGACAAAGCGGTCGAGTACATCTCGGGCGGCCCGAACGCCGAGGACATCAAGGCGGCGTTCTGGCAGTGGAAGCGTCACCACGATCCGCAGGCGTTCCACAACCTCCACCAGTGGATCTGGAACTTCGTCAAACCCGGCGAGTACGGGATGGGCGACATCGGCGTGTTCGGTGGAATCGATCACGAGGGCGACGAGGACAAGAGAACGGACGGCTGGGGAGCCAAGAAGGCGGGACGCGCTCGCGGCGCGCTCGGCTCGCCCGCTGCTCCGATGTCCGCCGCCGCGCTCGAGAAGTCCGGCGATGACTCAGAGACCTTCAGCCGCGATCAGGGCGAAAGTGGGTCGGACGAACCGCTCGTGGAGGCCGAGGTCCGCAGCGAGTTCGCCGACACCGCGCTCTGGGTCGCCGGCCTGGAAACCGATGCGACCGGCAAGGCGAAGGTCTCGTTGAAGATGCCGGACAACCTGACCACCTGGAAGATCCGCGTCTGGGCGATGGGACAGGGAACGAAGGTGGGCTCCGGCGAGTCGGAGATCATCACCACGAAGAACCTCGTCCTTCGGATGCAGGCTCCCCGCTTCTTCACCGAGCGCGACGAGGTGGTCCTCTCCGCGAACGTCCACAACTATCTCGAGACCGCCAAGCGCGCACAGGTCTCGCTCGAGCTCGACGGTCGCACGCTCGAGCTCCTGGGCGACGCCGAGCGATCGGTGGAGATCGAGGCCGGGGGCGAGGCTCGCGTCGACTGGCGAGTCAAGGTGCTGCGCGAAGGCGAGGCGGTGATCCGTATGTTCGCGTTGACCGATGAGGAATCGGACGCGATGGAGCAACGCTTCCCGGTCCATGTGCACGGCATGATGCGAACCGAGTCCTTCTCGGGTGTCGTCCGCCCCGATGACGATGTCGAGTCGTTCTCGTACCGGATCCCGACCGAGCGACGCGTCGATCAGAGCGCAATCGAAGTCCGGTACTCGCCGACCCTGGCCGGAGCGATGGTCGACGCGTTGCCGTACTTGATCGACTACCCGTACGGTTGCACCGAGCAGACGCTCAACCGATTCCTGCCGGCTGTCGTCACGCAGAAGATCCTCCTCGACATGGGGCTCAACCTGTCGTCGATTCGCGCGAGCCGGACCAACCTGAACGCCCAGGAGATCGGCGACGATCGTGAGCGCGCCGCGCAGTGGCGGCGTTTCGCCGAGAACCCCGTGTTCGATCCCCAGGAGCTCGCGAAGATCGTCTTCACCGGCGTCGAGCGCCTGACCGAGATGCAGATCTCGGACGGGGGATGGGGTTGGTTCTCGGGTCACGGCGAGCACTCGTATCCCCACACGACCGCCACCGTCGTCCGTGGACTCCTGACCGCGCGAGACAACGACGTGGCGATCGTGCCGGGGGTCATCGAGAACGGCTTGAACTGGCTCGAGCGGTATCAGTCGGAGCAGCTGCGCCGACTCGACAACGCCTTCACGAAGGCTCGACCCTGGAAAGAAGTCGCGGACAATCTCGACGCCTTGATCTATCGGGTGCTCGCCCAGGCCAGCCGGCCCAACCCGAAGATGCGGGACTACCTGTACCGCGATCGGACCCATCTGGCGCCGTACGCGCTCGCGCTCTTCGGCGTGGGCCTGCACCTCGCCAACGAGATCGAGAAGCGCGACATGGTCATTCGGAACCTCTCGCAGTTCGAGGTCGACGACGACGAGAACCAGACCCTGTACCTCGATCTGGGGGGGCGGTCCTGGTGGTACTGGTACGGGAGCGAGTACGAGGCGCAGGCCGCCTACCTCGAGCTCCTGAGCCAGGTCGATCCGAAGGGGCGGAAGGCGTCTCGGCTGGTCAAGTACCTGCTCAACAATCGCAAGCACGCGACCTACTGGAACTCGACCCGCGACACGGCGCTCTGTCTGGAGGCGATGGCCACCTTCCTCCGCAACAGTGGTGAGGATCGTCCGGACATGACCATCGAAGTGTGGCTCGACGGAGAGAAGCGAAAGGAGGTCCGAGTCACCGGCGAGAATCTGTTCACGTTCGACAATCGCTTCGCCCTCACGGGGCCCGCGGTCGAGAGCGGAGAGCACACCGTCGAGATCCGTCGTCGAGGACGCGGGCCCGTCTACTTCAACGCCTACGTCTCGAACTTCACGCTGGAGGACGACATCCAGGCGGCAGGCCTCGAGATCAAGGTCCAGCGGAAGGTCTATCGGTTGGTGCCGGAAGAGGCCACGGCCGAAGTTCGTGGGGCGGAAGGGCAAGCGCTCAGGCACAAGGTCGAGAAGTACCGTCGCGAGTTGCTCGCCGACGGCGCGACGCTCGAGAGCGGGGCCCTCGTCGAGGTCGAGCTGACGATCGACTCGAAGAACGACTACGAGTACCTGATCTTCGAGGACGTGAAGGCGGCGGGGTTCGAGCCGGTCGAGGTGCGCAGCGGGTACA
>JAGQRC010000148.1 GCA_020425835.1 Planctomycetota bacterium
GTGTGTTCACCGGAGCCTCGACCGATGCACATCGATGATCGGGATCGCCGCACGCTGGCCGACCGGAGCGGGGTCGGGATCCGGGCGCTACCGAGACGCGGTGCCGGACTCGCCACTCGGTGCGACGGGGTCGGGAGCGATGACCACGGACTCGAGCTCGACCCGCGCATGGAGATCCATGAAGGCGAACGGTAGCTTGCCCTGCACCAGCACGGGTCGCGACGTCGCCTTGTCGACCCAGATGTGGATCGTTCCGTTGAGCCCGAAGAGTCCCTTGAACTCCTCGTCGGCCTCGGTGCCCTCCTCGGGCACGGGATCCAAGGTCAACTTGAAGGTGTCGAAGGTCCCGGCCTTCACCCGGATCTTGCCACCTTCGCGGGCCTGGACGCGGACGCGCCACCGATCCCAATCGGTGATCACGGGGACTTCGATCGGCTCCGAACCGGGCGCCAGGCCGAGCGTCCGCGCGTAGTAGACCGCGCTCAACACGTCGAAGTGGCGCTCGGAGAGGTCGAAGTGGCGACGGTGTTTCCAGTGCCGGTGCGCGGGAATGCGGCAGTCTCGATCGTAGCAGTGGACCCACTCGTCCTCGGAGAACATGCCGCCCTGACGGAGCACGAAGTGCGCTCGATCCTGACAGTCGGGCTCCATGCAGTGTTTCTCGAGGATGTAATCCGCGACGCGTTCACCGAAAGTGACCTTCTTCTCCCGCTTCTCGGACCCCGACTGCCGGTAGTGATAGACCGCGGGCCGGGTGAGGTCCGCGGACAACGTGGTCGTGACCGAGGTGTCGAGGGAGTACCCGAACTTCTCGCCGCGCGCCCTCGCCGTCAGAGTGACCCGTCCCTCATCGTCCCGGGCGACGGCGAACGTCGCTCGCCCGGCGTCTACGGTGACTCCCGCCTTCCGGACCGTTCCCCGATAGACGAGCCGCTCGCCGACGGTCAGGTCGATCGGATCGGCGTGCCCCTCGCGATCCTCGACGGCCTCACCGCCCGACGCCGGGAGCGCGCCTTCCCCGGCACCCTCGTGGGCCACGGTCAGCGGGGCCGGCGCGGTGGCCGACCCGGCGGAATGTGCGGCGGTGGCGGCGATGCCAGGATCCGTTGCCAGGGCATGGCCGAGCAACAAGAGCAGACCGACGAACGCCATGTCGTCTTCTCCAACGGCGGGCCTGGGAGACCGGGAGGCTCTGAATTCCGATCCGGAGTCCGAGAATCGTCTCTCCGACCCGAACGCGGCCTCTCCACGGACTCTGGGGGGGCCTCGGTCCGCTCAGAAGCGGTACTCCAGGCCGAAGCTCGCCTCCCTCAGCGGGAAGTCGTCGAGCCGACTCGCGAGCGGCTCGACGAACGAATACTCACCCAGGAGGTGAAGATGTTCGGCGAGGTACACCTCGAGCCCCAAACCATACCTCAGCGCCGCGGACTGTTCTACGCTGCTGTTCGAGGCGTTGCCGGGCACCCCGGCGACGTGGCCCGGAGACTTCGCCCGGATCCACATCAGGCCCGCGCCGAGGGTGGCGTAGGGCTGGATCCGGGCGGCATTGCCCTCGAGGAACCCGAGCGGGTAGAGCCGGGTGTTGATCGTCAAGACCCGCGCCTCATAGGCGTCGACCGGACCCGCCGGAGTTGCCGTCGTGTCGGGGGACGAGTCGAAGTTGAGATGGTCGGCGAAGCTCGCCTCGAGACCCATGTATCGACTGCCCCGAAAGCCGAAGCGCGCAAACAGTCCGTTCGAACGGTCGACCGAGGTTCCCGCCACGTCGAAGTCGTCGAACCCCGCGGTGTAGCCGAAGCCGAGATAGGTTCCCGACCGGGTGAAGCGGCCCTCGTCTCCCGCGAGGAACTGCCGGTGTTCCTCGTAGTAGGCGGGTTCGTCGACGGCGGCACAACCGGCCAAACCGAGCGCAGCGATCGCGACGATCGCGAGACGCGTGAACACTCGACGCCAATCCGGGTGATTCATCGGGCCTCCCGAGAGCTCCGTGGGCGGTCCCGGCTCGGGAAGAGGAGGGAACACCAACCCGACGGGACACCATTCTGGAAGGCGCGGATTGTCGCAGGATCGGCGCGGTCGAGGGGTGAAATCGGCTTCATGAGGACGCGATCGAATCGCGGAGGGTTCGGTGCGCCACCGAAGATCCCTCCACTTCCGCGCGAGTTCGCCACTATCATGCGTCCATGCGACGCTTTCCCTGGAGACTCTATCGGTACTTCGGTTTCCAGATTGCCGCGACGTTCGCGGTCGCGGTCACCGCGTTGACCCTGCTGTACTATGTCGTGGTCGGCATCCAAGGGGTGTACCGCGACCTCCCGATCCGGATCGTCCTGACCTGGGCCACGGCCTCGATCGGTGTCTCCTTCTTCTTCACGATCCCGATCTCGCTGCTCGTCTCGGGCTCCCTGACGTACGGGCGACTCGTCGCCGACCGCGAGTACACCGCGGTGACGTCGGCCGGTCTCTCCCCCCTCCACTTCTACGTCCCGATGGGAATCCTGAGCAGCGCACTCGCGGGGATCGGTGCCCTGACTCACGGCACGGTGCTCCCCGATGCTCACTACGCTCAGCGCGACCTCTCCCGCTATGTGTTGCCCCAGATCGCCAGCCTCGGGGATCGGTTCGACGAACAGTTGCCGGTCGAGGACGGGGTCGTCTGGTTCGCCGAGGTGCGCGACGGCCGCTACCTGCGGGGGATCCATGTCGAGAAGAAGTTCCCTCGGAACCACTTCCGCCTGTTCGACGACGGCACCGCGCGCCCCGACGAGCGGGCGAACGAGGACGAAGATCCGCGTCCCCCCGTCACCGTCATCCTCGACGCGGCGCGGGGCAGCATCGAGGTCGACGCCGACGAAGAGCTGATCCGACTGGTGCTGACCGGGGTCGACATGCGCGTCTCGTCCCTCGACTCGCAACCGCTGTCGGAGGTCGGTCGGGCTCACGAGACCTTTCGGATGGACGATCTCGAGTTGGAGTTCTCGACGCCACACACCGACCGACGGAGGACCGACTTCAGGAATCCCCAGCTCGCCGAGGAGATCGTCCGGTTGGCCGAGGAGATCGATCACGAGCGAGCGAAACTGGCGACGATCCCCGACGCGCCGAGCCTCGAAGAACAGACGAAGCTGGTCGAGTACCTGGTCCGGACGCGCCAGGAGTACCAGGCCGAGTACTGGAGGAGAAAGGCACTGGCCATCTCGATCCTGACGTTCGGATTCCTCAGCTTCGCGACGTCGTTCTCGTTCCGGTACAGCCACTGGTTGAGCGCGCTCTTCTACGGGGCACTGCTCGTGATCCTCGTCTTCTATCCGTTGCTGTTGTTGGGAGAGACGCTGTGCGCCGAGGTCGGCATGCCCGCCCCGGTCGCGCTACTCCTCGGCAACGCCGCCCTGCTCTTGGTCTCGATGATCCTGTGTCGTCGGATCATTCTCCGCTGACGGGATCCCGATCCTCGGTGGCTCGACGAGGAAGGAGCGACACGACGATCCCCGCGGTCGTCGTGGTCACGATCGCCGACCACACCACATCCGACAGATAGTGAGCGCCGGCGGCGATCCGAGTCAGGCCGAACGTCCCGCCGAGAGCGACCGCGGCGACGGTCCAGTACACCGCGCCTCGTCGACAGCGATCGCGACGGAGCGAGAGAGCGGCTCCGATCAGCGCGAACCCCGAAGCGGCGTGCCCCGAGGGAAACGATCGACCGTGATGCGGCGACCCCAACACCAACACGGGGAGATAGTCCGCACGCCCTCGGAACTCGCGGATCTCCCGCGGGCGCGGTCTCCCCCAGTACTCCTTGAGCCCGAGGTTGATCGCCAGCCCCGGCCCGACGGCGAGGACGATCAAGTAGCTCAGCGCAGCCCGGCGAGCGACCGCCCGATGCCGGGGCCAGATCCAACCGAGACAGACGCCGATCGATCCGAGGACGAGTCCACCGCCGACCCAGAGCGCCGAGGCCGCGACCGCGGGCCAAGCCTTGCCCGCCGCACCGATCCAGAGACGGCCATCGATCGGCGTCGGCGTGAAGAAGAGACGTGAGATCCGGAGGTCGAGATCGGTCCACCAGAACAGCGGAGTGGAGACACCGACAACCACCGCTAGGACGGCCCACGGGCATCGCCACGACGGGCCCCGTTCGACGTCGGGCTCGAACCGTCGCTCCACTCGCTCATCCTCCATCCCGGCTCCGTCCGCTGGCGTCCGAACAGAGTACGCACAGCGTCGCCGTCGGAGGTGACAAGGGCTTCATGCGACAGGGCCTTCGGGTCATGAATCCGAATTCACATCCGCCCCCCGGCCGCTCGCTACAACACGTCGTGGCCGGGAGCCCGTGAGCATCTCGATCACCCGAGCGGGGCCCCGTATCGGTGGAGCGTCCCCGCGATTCGCCGGAGCGTTCGTCCGACCCATCGCTGAGACGAGATCATGCGCCACCTCGACTCCGCCATCTACGCCACCCTCTGTTGCTTGACGGTCGGGAGCGCGAAGTGGTCGAGCGGACCGGGCACGAGCTCGGAGCCGCGATCCGGCAGGAGGAGCCCGACGTCGACGCGTCGTGGAACGATGGCCTCACCGCCGAGGAGGCGGTGGCGGTGGCGTTTCGCAACAGCGCCGTCCTGCGCGCCCGACTGACGGACTTGGACGTCGCGCTGGCCACTTTCGACGAAGCGCGGCGACCGACCAATCCCCGGTTGTCCTTCCTCGCTCCGATCGATCCCCGGCGGCTGTCCCTCGCCCTCCTGGTTCCGCTCGAGTCGCTGTGGCAACTTCCGTCTCGGACCCGCGCGGCGAACCGCGCTCTCGCCAGCGCGGCCGAATCGGCGCTCCAGGAAGTTCTCGCCCTCCGACACGCGGTGCTCGTCTCCCACGCACAGCTCCTCCTGGGCGAGGCGCGCGTCCGACACCAGTCGGAGCTGGTCACCGCTTGGCAATCCTCGCTCGCGATGATCACCTCTCGTATCGACGCGGGCGACGCGGCGCCTTCCGAAGCCGACCCGATTCGCGCGGAACTGGCCGTGTCCGAGACCGAGCTCCGACGCCGCGAATCCGAGCGCGATGGCGCCCGAGTGGAGTTCTTCGTTCTGCTCGGGGTCGAACCGCGTGCCGTCGATCTTCGCGACGCGGTGTCCGCTCCCCGGACGCTGCCGACCGAAGAGACGCTGATCTCGGTCGCGCTGGATCGACGCCCCGAGCTCCGCGCTTCGGGCTTGGCGATCGAGGCCGCCGCCTCTCGTCTGCAGTGGGAGAAGGAACGGATCGCGTCCCTGCTCGGGTCGCTGGATGGCGAGGCCGAGGGCGCACCGGCGGACACGTTGGCCTTCACGTTCGGTCTCGAAGTCGAGCTCCCGATCTTCTCCCGCAACGAGGGAGGAATCGGTCGCGCCGAAGCGGAGCTCGTTCGCGCCGTCGAGCAGCATCGGGCACTCTTGCATCGCGTCCGCTCCGATGTGCACGCCGCAGTCGCGCGACTTCTCGGTGCGCGGCGATCGCTCGATGCCCAGAGTTCCGCGCACACGGCGGTCGAAGAAGCGGAACGCTCGGCACGCTCCGCGTTCTCCCATGGCGCCGCGAGCTACCTCGTCGTCATCGACGCGCTGCGGCGTCGGGCGGTGGCGGATCTGAACGCCTGCGAAATCGACGCGGAGATCCAACGGGCCCGAGCCGATCTCGACCGAGCCGTCGGCATTCCGCTCGACCTCCTTCTTCGCGACACCGCACCGCCGACGACATCCACCGAGGAGGGCGCGTGAAGTTCGCCGTCGGAATCGCTTCGTGCCTCGCGCTGTGGAGCTGGGGATGCCACCGCGCCGTCGAGCCCCACTCGAAGCCGACGACCTCACCCCCCGCGGTCGTGACTCTCCACCCGAGCACGGGCCGAGCGCACATCGCCCTACGGGAGGCGGCCGAGTCGGCGCTCGGGCTCACGACGGCATCGGTGCGACCTCCGGAAGGTCGGCTCACCCTCCGCGTCGGCGGATCCGTGGTCGTTCCGCCGAATGGCCGGATGGTGATCTCCGCGCCGGTGACGGGTGTCGTCGACACCGAGACAGCACTGCCGAATCCCGGGAGCGTCACCGCGCGAGGCGCAACGCTGCTCGGCCTCCTTCCCCTCGGACCCACCGACGCGGAGACGCGGTCGCGCATGGGCCATGCGTTCGAACTCGCGTCGGCCCGAAAGAAGAACGCCGACCGCAACCTCGAGCGGATCACGGCGATGGTGGAGGATCGATCGGCCAGCGTCCGCGAGCTCGAAGAGGCTCGGCTCCAGGTGGAGCTCGCGGAGACGGAGCTCCGCGCCGCCCGATCCGTTCACGACTCGATCGCCCAAGGGCCCTACGTCGCGGAGTCCCGCGTCCCCGTCTCGTGCCCGATCGACGGCACGGTTCAGTCGGTGCACGTCGGGCAGGGCCAGGCCGTCTCGGCCGGCGAGGCACTGATCGAGATCCTCGCCCACGACCGTTGGCTCCGGGTCTCGCTCTTGTCGAGCGACGCTCGACGTTACCTCGCGGAGGGGAACGCGGCGATCGTCATCGACGACGACCACCGATGGCCCCTGGTGCCGATCGAGGGTCCCCAGACGTTCGACCCCGATCGCGGAACGATCGACCGCTACTTCGCTCTGCCCGGCGAGCGACCATGGCTTCCGGGTGAGCGAGTCGTCGTGGAGCTCTCCACCGCGGCGGCGAGCGCCTTCGGCGATGACCATCTCATCGCCATTCCGAGCGCGGCGATCCTGCACGACGCCGAAGGACACGACTGGGTCTTCGTGAGCGACGGGAACCACACCTACCATCGAGAGTCGGTGGAGAGTCTCCACGGGGATGGACGTCAGGTCTGGGCCCGGAGTGATCTCGTCCCCGGTTGCGCGATCGTGACCGCGGGAGCGACCGAGCTGTGGGGCATGGAACTCGGGATCGATCGATAGTGGATTCGAGGTCGCCATGATCCGCGCACTGGTCGAAGGGGCGCTGCGTCGCCGGGTCCTCGTCGTCCTCGGCGCAGCGATCGTCCTCGCGGTCGGGATCCGATCGACCCAGAACGCACCGCTGGATGCGTTCCCCGAGTTCGCGCAGCCGTTGGTCGAAGTGCAGACCGAGGCGCCGGGGCTCTCGAGTCTCGAGGTGGAGCGCCTCGTCACGACTCCACTCGAGAGCGTGCTGGCCGGCGTCGCCTTCGCCGAGACCGTACGCTCCAAGTCGGTGCTCGGCCTCTCGTCGGTCGTCCTGCTGTTCGAGCGAGGGACGGACCTGTTCACCGCTCGGCAACTCGTGCAGGAGCGACTCGCCACCGCCGGGGAACTCCTGCCCGACCTCGCGCACGCTCCGATCATGCTCGCTCCGATCTCGTCCACCGCTCGAGTGCTGAAGATCGGATTGACCTCGCGGGCGCGCACGCGGGAGCAACTCACCGAACTGGTGCGGTGGACCCTGCGACCGCAACTCCTCGCGATACCCGGTGTCGCCGATGTCGCGACCTGGGGCAGCCGCGAGCCCGAGATCGACATCCGTCTCGACCCGGTGCAGCTCGATCTCCACGGCGCGACGGCCGATGACGTGATCCACGCGATCCGGGAGGCCACCGCTCCGAAGTCCGGCGGCTTCATCGATGGGGATCGGCAACGCCTGTCCGTGCGTCCGGTCTCGG
>JAGQRC010000149.1 GCA_020425835.1 Planctomycetota bacterium
AACGCCTCCCGACCGGGAGGACGCCCCAAGAGCAGCGACAACTCGCGATACGCCCCGGCATGCTTCGTCAGGTCGTCGTAGACGACGAGCGCGTCGCGACCGAGATCGCGGAAGGACTCGGCGATGGTCGCTCCCGCATACGGGGCGAGGTACTGGAGGCCAGGCGAGTCGGCCGCTTCCGCCGCGACGATCACGGTGTTGTCCAGCGCGCCGATCGAACGCAGCGCCTCGCGGATCCGCAGCACGCGCGAGATCGGCTGACCGATCACGACGTAGACGCAGGCGACGTCGCCCGCCCGCTGGGCCGCAACGATGTCGAGCGCGAGCGAGGTCTTCCCGACGTTGCGATCCCCCACGATGAGTTGACGCTGCCCCCGGCCGATCGGAATCGCGGCGTCGATCACCATCACCCCGGTCAGGAGCGGTCGGTCGACCGGCGCCCGCTCCGTGAGTCCTGGAGCATCCCGCAGCACATCACAGCTGTCGCCCGACGGTGCGGGTCGATCGTCCAACGGACGCCCGAGCGGATCGACGACTCGCCCGAGCAACGTCGGTCCGACGACGATCGACGGCAAGCAGCCGAGGGCTTCCACTCCCTCGCCGGCGCGAACGCGGTCGATGAGGTCGAGCAGTACGACTCCGGTGTGATCCGGAGCGAGCTCGAACGCCATCCCGCGCGCCCCGGAGTCGAACGCGATCAGCTCTTCCGCGCCGACCTCGGGAAGACCGATGACGCGCGCCACACCGTCACCGACCGAAGCGACCGCTCCTCGAGTCCGGAGGGCCCGACCGAGATCGAGATCGGGTAGCCCCGCGAGTCGAGTGGAGAGCGAAGAGGGTCGAGTCATGTCGACCCTCCTTCCCGAGCGCCGTCCTTCCCCTGCGCGCTGCTATCGGCGGACTCCTCCGGCGCGCCGAGCTCGAGGATCGAGCGCGCCGCCCGTCGCGCCAACGCCACAGCGGTCGCGTCGACCTGCCCGTCGGGCGTGGTCACCCGAACGCCAGCGCCCAACTCCTCCACGACACGGCTCTGGAACCGCGATCCGAGAGCACGTTCCAGATGCTCGACCGCCTGCGGCTCGAGCGGACGAGCACTCTCGACGAGGACGTCCGCACGGCCCTTCCCGCGCGAAGCGAGCTCGACACAAGCACCGCGCACCAACGCGAGGTCGAGCGACGGTCCATCGAGCGTCGCAAGGAGTCGACGGACCGACTCCGCGGCGATCCGCCCTACGGTCTCGGCGACGCCCGCAGACTCTTCGCGACGTCGGATGCGCAGCTCGTCCTCGAGCTCTTCTCGACGGGATCGCTCCTCCGCCGTCGCAGAGTCGAGAATCGCGGACGCCTTCTTCTCGGCCTCGGCAAGGATGGTCTGCCGTTCTGCGAGTGTCTCCGCCTCAGCCGTGCGACGAGCCTCGAGTGCTTCGGTCGCCGCCTTGTCCGCAGCGTCGCGCCGGGCGGCGATCCCCGCCTCGACCTCGGCCCGTCGGGCCGCCTCCGCGTCGAGCGCACGGCGCACGGGTCGGAACAGGATCCAACCCAGCGCCCCGACGAGGAGCAGCAGGTTGACCGTCTCGAAGATGAAGTTCGCGATCGAAGGCGACACGACTTCACCGTCCCGACACGAAGGGATTCGCGAACAACAACACCAGCGCGATCACCAGACAGAAGATCGCGGTGGACTCGACCATCGCGAGCGCGACGAATTGGTTGCGCGTGATGGGGCCCGACTCGTCGGGCTGTCGTGCGAGCGCGTCGAGGCCTGCCGCGCCGATCCGGCTCTCCCCGAGGGCGGCGCCGATCGCCCCGAGCGCCATGGTCACTCCCGCGACGACGATCGACCCGAGCATCAGGATCGTTTCGTCACTCATGTCCGCCCTCCTCTCCGACGCGGAACGCGGCGCCGATGTAGACGCTCGCGAGCACCGTGAAGATGTATGCCTGCAGGAAACCGATCAGCAGATCGAGCGCCATCAGGGGAACCGGCACGATGACGCCCACCAGTGCGACGATCAGCGACACGACGAGGTGGCCGCTCATCATGTTCCCGAAGAGCCGCAGAGCGAGCGCCAGCGTCCGCGACAGCTCGCTGATCACGTGCAACGGGAAGAGGACCGGATTGGGAAGGAAGTAGTGCTTCAGATAGCCCCAGAGTCCGCGTGACTGGATCCCCACGATGGGGACCGCGAGGAAGACGACGATGGCGAGGGCGTTCGTCGCGGCGAGATCCGAGGTGGGCGCGGCGATCCCGGGCAGTTGCCCGAGGACGGCGGACGTGGAGATGAAGAGGAACAGGCTCGCCGAGAAGACCACCAAGCCGGGTGACGGTCGCCCGGCGGCGTCCCGGACGAGGTCGTCGAGGAAGCCCATCAAGAGACGCCCCGCCGCGGCACAGCGGCCCTCCGGACGATGGACGATCGCCCAGCCCAGTCCTCCCCCGAGCGCCAGGACCACCAGAGTGGTGAGGAGGCTCGTGATCATGGTCATGGTGATCGGTATCGGTCCGAACCGGGCGACGATGTTCTGGGTGAAGATCTCGGGGTTCACGAGACCCTCCGAACCAGCACGCCGCAACCCGCGGTGAAACCGAGGAGCCAACCGGTTGCAGCGGGAAGGAGCCCTCCATTGAGGGCCGCCGTGATCAACGCCGCGCCGACGAAGGTGCCCCGCAGGAAGGGCTCCAAGAGCACTCCCCGCCGCCCCACCTGACGGGCGAGCGATACCGCCTGCAGCACGCCGACGACACCACCGAGCGCGACGAACAGTCCTGCCGTCATCGGTCCTCCCCTTCGCTCGCTTCCTCTTCTCCTCGCACGGTTCGTCCGTTTGCCCGCACGTTCCGGAAAGCGATCGACGTGCCCACGCTCGCGCCGATCACGACGAGCAACAGCGTCAGTCTCACGCCGGTGTCGAATCGTCGGTCGAGCGATCGTCCCAGCCAGGCGCCGCCGGTGGCCAGCAGCACGATCGGCCAACCCACGCTGCCGACCAGGACGAGCGAATTCCAGAATCCTCCCCCGGGCTCCCGCCGACGGAGTCGCACGAAGTCGCGTCGGGTGCGCTCCCTCGCGTCCGAACGACGATAGCGTTGTCCGGGCTCGCTCATGTCGTCCCCCTCGACCTCGGCAACGGGGAGACGGCGTCGCGCTCACGCAAGGTTCGTACGATGCGCTG
This sequence comes from Planctomycetota bacterium, assembly GCA_020425835.1. The sequence continues at coordinate 3,175 of JAGQRC010000149.1, forward strand.
CTCGAGCTCTCCGAGGCGTCGACGCGCGTCGAGCTCCGCGTCGGGCAGGGACAGCACCCGATCCAGCGCATCGGCGAGCTCGCGTTGCCGCTCCCCGACCACCGCGAACGGCGTGTAGAGCACCACCCCGCGACGATCGCCCTCGAGGAGTCCACCTGCCGTCGCCGCGAAGCGCGTACGATCCCCGTCGTGGAGGAGAACGAGGCCCGGCTCCACCGAGACCACCAGCGGCTCTTGGCGCGGACGGAGGCCGATCTGGCCCGTCTCGGTCGGAACTCGCACGCCGTCGAGCTCCATGTCGAGCACGATCTCACGCGGCGTGCGGATCACCATGTTCAGCCGGTCCATCACCGATCTCCTCGATCGCGCCGATCATGAAGAGCTTCTCCTCGGGCATCGCGTCGCAGCGACCGTCGAGGATCGCGGCCGCGCCGGCGATCGTCGCTTCCACGGGAACCCGCTGGCCGGGCAAGCCGGTGAAACCCTGAGTGACGAAGAAGGGTTGCGTCAGGAAGTTCCGGAGCCGTCTCGCGCGTCCGACGATGTCGCGGTCCTCGGGCGCGAGTTCGTCGGTGCCGAGCATCGAGATGATGTCGCGGAGCTCCTCGTAGCGACCGAGCAGACGACGCGCTTCCTCGGCCACCTCGTAGTGACGACGACCGACGATCGCGGGATCGAGCGCCTTCGACGTGGAGGCCAAGGCATCGACCGCGGGGTAGTAGCCCTCGGCCGCGACATCTCGAGACAGGACGAGGGCCGTGTCGATGTGCCAGAACGTGTGCGTGATCGCGGGATCGCCGTAGTCGTCGGCCGGCACGTAGACCGCTTGCACCGCGATCATGTCGGCGTGATGTGTCGCCGTGATGCGCTCCTCGATCGCCGCGAGATCCGCCGCGAGCGTCGGTTGGTACCCGACGCGCGAGGGCAGACGACCGAGGAGACCGCTGACCTCCATGCCGGCCTGCACGTGCCGGTAGAGGTTGTCGACGACGAACATGACATCGAGACCGAGATCGTCGCGGAAGTACTCGGCCACCGCGAGTGCCGCCTCCCCGACCATGAATCTCGCGCCCGGCGTCTCCTTCATCTGACCGAAGATCAACGCGGTTCGGTCGAGCACCTCTCGCCGTGCCATCTCCTGCCACAACTCGAGCCCTTCGCGGGATCGCTCCCCGATGCCGGCGAACACCGCGACCCCGCTGAACTCCGCGACCGCGTTGTGGATGAACTCGGTGAGGACGACGGTCTTGCCGACACCCGCTCCACCGAACACCGCGGCACGCCCCCCGCGCAGGAAGGGACAGAAGAGATCGATGACCTTGATCCCCGTCGGATAGACCTCGCTCCACGGACGACGCTCGCCCGGCGTCGGCGCGGCGCGGAACAGCGGCCGCTGCTCGGAGGACGCCAGCGCGGGACCGCCGTCGAGCGGCGCTCCACGGAGGTCGACGACGCGACCGAGAAGCGCTCGCCCCACCGGAATCGACAACGGTTTCCCGTCGCTGCGAACGGCCGCCCCCCGAGCGAGTCGCCGCGTGGAGTCGACGGCGATCGCTCGGACCCGAGTGGGTCCGACGTGCGACTGGACGACGGCAACGACGGTCCCACCATCGCGCCGCTCGAGCTCCATAGCGCTGGAGACTGCGGGGAGCGCGCCATCGAAGTCGATCTCGAGCACCGTCCCCCGCACCGAGGCGACCTGACCTCGAAGTTGCGACCCGTTGCTGTGGAGCGACATGAACCCTCCACTCCTGACGCGGTTTCCGCTCGTGCATCCCGCTCGCCCAACCGCGCGACTCGGTTCGTCCTCGCCGAGGATCGAAGTGTCCGAATCTGTCCGCGAGTTAATGAAGGAGCACTCATGACGTGCATTTCACTCGCGATTCCAGGGAAGCGGTAACGTCGGACAGAGTGGCGGACGCACCTCCTCGCGGCCGGCTTCCCCCGCGGATGAAAGGCGACAGCCACCGTGATCGTGCACGTCCCACAATGTCGAGAAGCCTCAGCGGCCCTGCGTGTCTCGCTCTCGGGTCTGCTCGGAGTCTGGATCCTCGTCATCCCCACCGAGACGATTCGCGCCGACGATAGCCGCTTCGGATCGGCGACCCCCGCTACTCCAACCGCCGCTGCCGACGAGTCCAGTTCACCGCGAAGGTGGACTCTCACCTCCAACGTCGAGTGGTCCCATCCCGGGATCGGCGGCTCCTTCACGATCACTCGCGGCTCGATCGTGGGAACGGGAACGCGGATCTCCGTCGACTCCTTGGGGCTCGACGAGGCGCACGCCTTCGGCTTCGGGCTCCGCTGGGACTGGGAAGCCCACGGACTGGAGCTTCGCTATCGTCCGTTCTCCTTCTCCGGTCGAGCCACCACGAGTGATCCCCTCATCTTCCACGGTGTGACCTATCCCGCCGGCGAGACGATCGAGACCGATCTTCGCCTCGACTTCCTGACGTTGCGGTACGACTTCAAACTCGTGGACCGCGACTGGGCCGAGTTCCGCGTCGGACCTCAGCTCAACTACTGGCGCTTCTCGGCCCGACTCCACTCCTTGGGACCGTCGTCGATCGACGACAAGCGCACCTTCGCATCCAGCATGCTCGGAGGATTCGCGGGCGGAGAGATCCGCACGTCGCGCCTCCATCTCGGCGGCGAAGCGTCCCTCGGCTGGAACCTCGGGGACTACTCCTTGATCGAGTTCATCGCGTACGCGGGTATGGACTGGACGGACTCGGCGCGGCTCGACATCGGCTACCGGTCGATCGCCTTCGACATGAACGCCACCACGAACGACGGCGACTTCTTCGTCCAGGGTCCCTTCGTGATGTTCAGCTTGGCGTTCTGACCCGGCGAAGCGTCCCGCTCGCCACCCCGGATCTTCACGGAAGCGGCACGACCTGCCCTCTTGTCTCGATCGCCTCCACGGGAGAACCTCTCGGTCTTTCCCCGAAAGGAACGCCATGACGATGAAGACCCGCACGATCGGCGGCCAACCCGTTTCCGCGATCGGCCTCGGCTGCATGGGCATGTCGGACTTCTACGGTTCCCGGCAGGATGCCGAATCGATCGACGTCCTCCACCGCGCGCTCGATCTCGGCGTGAACTTCCTCGACACGTCCGACATCTACGGACCTCACACCAACGAGCTCCTCGTCGGTCGAGCGATCCGAGGTCGGCGCGACGACGTCTTCCTCGCCACCAAGTTCGGAGTGCTGCGCGACGCCAACGGCGCATTCGTCGGCGTACGTGGCGACGCCGCCTACGTGAAGGAGGCGTGCGAAGCGAGCCTGAAGCGTCTCGGGGTCGACACGATCGATCTCTACTACCAGCATCGCGTCGACCCGAAGACCCCGATCGAAGAGACCGTCGGCGCGCTGGCCGAGCTGGTGCGAGCGGGCAAGGTCCAGCACATCGGGTTGTCCGAGGCCGCGCCCGCGACGCTTCGCCGAGCCGCGAAGGTCCATCCCGTCGCGGCGCTCCAGACCGAGTACTCCCTCTGGTCCCGTGAGCCGGAGGCGGAGCTCCTCCCGCTGTGCCGCGAGTTGGGCACCACCTTCGTCGCATACAGCCCGATCGGCCGCGGCTTCCTGACCGGTGCGATCACCTCGATCGACGACCTCGCGGCCGACGACTACCGCCGATCCTCGCCGCGCTTCCAAGGTGCCAACTTCCCGAAGAACCTCGACCTGGTGAAAGAGATCGAGCGTCGCGCCGAGGAGAAGGGCTGCACCTCCGCCCAACTCGCGCTCGCCTGGATCCTCGCCAGGGCACCGCACATCATTCCGATTCCCGGGACCACGAGGATCTCGCGACTCGAGGAGAACGCTGCGGCCGCGGACATCGAGCTGACCGCGGAGGAGCTCGAAGCGATCGACGCCGTCTTCCCGATCGATGCCGCAGCGGGGTTGCGCTACCCGGAAGCAGGTATGCGAGCGGTGAATGGCTGATCGGGCGATGTCGCAGCCCGTCGCCCACGAGTTCCTCCCCCACCACACCCGATAGCGGGGTTTCCACGGGAATTCCAAGTCCACGCATCGCGGTCCCGACACCGACTTCGACGTGTGGCTCGGTCTGTTCTCTCCAACCCGTAGCAGTCCCGTCGAGAAGCAGCTTTCGAGCCGAGAGTCCCCGCAGCTGCGGGCTCTCGGCCGGAATGGGTTCCTCGACGGTCTGGTAGGAGGCTTCCCTTGGAAAACTCGCGGCGCGCTCTCTTCCTGCTCCTCTTCCTCGTCATCACGGCGGCTCCGATCTTCGCCCAACCCAACCTCGACGAGAGCCTGAAGATCGAGGTGGACTTCAAGAGCAACTACCAGATCTACGGCAAGCCTTGGCCCTCGACCGTCGATCTCGGCGTCGACTTCGCAGGGAGATTCCACGAAGACAGCACGGGCACGAAGAACCACACCCCTTTCGAGAACGCCAACGGACTGCTCTGGATCGCCGACCA
>JAGQRC010000150.1 GCA_020425835.1 Planctomycetota bacterium
GGTTGCCTTGGTTCCCTTGGTTCCCTTGGTTCCCTTGGTTCCCTTGGTTCCCTTGGTTGCCTTGGTTGCCTTGGTTGCCCTCGGAAGTTGTCCGTGCGTCCGCCTCGGCGGCCGCACGGTTCGCCGACCGGGCGCGATCGATCGCGTCACGAGCCTCGGCGTAGGCGCTGGCCTCCTCCTCGGACGCGCGCTGCGCCTCGGACGGGTCGGATCCGCGTGCTTCCGTAGACCGGCCTGCCGCTCGCTGAGCTCGGTCGAGCGCTTCGGCCGCGCGATTCAGCTCCCGCCGCTCGAGATCCGATGCTTCCGCGCTCTCGGAAGCCGCGGCTCGCTGGTCCGCGCTCCCCTGCTGCGATTGCTGACGGGCGCCGGCGGCCCGATCGGCGGCCGAACGGCGCGCCTGCTCGGCCTGGCCCTTGGCGTCCGCGGCAGCCTCGGAACGTTCCGACGCCTGACGACCGAGCTGGTTCCACTCGGCATCCTCGGAGAGTCGCTGGGCGACCTCCTCCGGCGAGGCGCCGGCCGAGCTCGCCTCGTCGAGTCGCTCGCGCCCCTTGCGCGCCGCGTCGCGGGCCGCTCGCTCGAGCGCGTCGACGGTGCGGGCCAACGCCTCCAGGTCCCTTGCGTCGGACTCGGCGCTCCTGGACCGACTCGAAGAGCTGTGGCTCGATGAAGAGTCGCGCTCGGACGACGCGCTCGGATCGGGTTCGCTCCGTGCATTCCGCTCGCGAGACTCGACCGCGGACTCGATGTCCTTGGCGAGTCTCTCGGCACGCTTCTGGAGTTCGCTCAGCTCCGCGGCGGAGCGGGCCCGAGAACCATCGGTATCGCTCGGGCTGCGATTCAGCTCCTGCTGCTCTCGGAGCAGATCGTCGACGGCTTGCTTCGCCTCCTCGAGATTCTGGATGTCGCGCGAGGCCTGCTCGATGTCGCCGGTACGGTCGCGCAACTCTCGTTGGCGGTTCACCAGCGCCAGGACCGTCTCGCGTCGACGCTCCAGCTCCTTCAACTCCTCACGAAGCCTCTCCGGATCGATCGACCGATCTTGCAGGATCGCCAGGATGCGCTCGAGGGATGACCGAACTTCCGTGACTCGATCCAAGAGCGCGACGTCGTAGTCTTCCCGCTCGAGCTGCTCGGAGATCTTGCGCATCTCGTCCGTCAGCAACGACTCGATGAGTTGGTTGCGCGCGCGCTCGAGCCGATCCGCATCTTCGGGCTGGGAGCGGCGGACGGCGTCGCGGAGCGCTTGCATCTGCTTCTCGACCGAGATCAGGTACTCGCGCGCCTCCTCCTGCATCCGGGACAGCCGACTCCCGGTCTGCGCCAACACAGGAAGGCTCAGCGCGCAGAGGACCAGACTTCCCACGAGCGCGCCCCACCAGGTCCGTCTCGAGTCGCTGTACCCACATGGTCGCACGATGGTCTCCTTCGGCTCTCGCCGGAACGCCCGGGTCCAGGGGTGTCCGTCGATTTCGTGAGATTCGCCGGCGCCGCCGGCGGGGCCTCCGCCCCATCTCGAGTCTACGCCAAGGCCCCGACCGAGACGAGCCTCCATCGCTCGGCCCGGTGGGCCCCGACGAGTGTCGGAAACGGCCACTACTGCTCACCTCTGGGCGGAGCCGCCCCGGGGCCGAGGCTCTCCCGGACCTTCTCCTTGACGTGCTCCTCGAGCTGTCGCTGGGTGCCGATGAGCTCCTCGACCTTGCGAATGAGCGATCGGAGGTCCCCCCACTCTCGCAGGTCGACCAGGAGGTCGCGCAGCGTCCGCTCCACGACGAGCTGCTTCTCGACGACGCCGAGAATCGCCTCCCGCGTCGACTCCCGACCTGCGCTGACCAACGTGTTCAGACCTTCGAGCGCGGGCGGCGCGAGCTCGGTGGCGATGGTGTCCAACCTGGACCGAACGCCCTCCACCCTCGCGAGCTCCTTCCAGACCAATCGGTTCTCGCGTGCGCGGGCGATGATCTCGGCCACCCGACCGACCGACTCCTCGAGCCGCTCTCCGACACGGTCCTGAGTCAAACGCGACTGCCGCACGGAGGGCAGGTCTTTCTCGAGCACCTTCGCGGAAGGGGACATGGCATCGGCGATCGACTCGATCTCCTCACGACCCTCTCGTTGCCACTCGAGGCACTGCTCCAGGCTCTCTCGGACCAACGACAGCTCATCCTGGAGGATCCGCATCAACTCATCCTCGGCGACGATCGTCAGCACGTAGCGACGCGATGTCCCGAGCTGTTGGATCGCGTCGAACGCCTCGACGACGTACTCGATCCGTTGCCCCTCGACCAGTTGCATCGGCTCCACGTCGATCGTCGGGCCGACTTCCGCCTTGGTCGCCCCCTTGCCGAAGGCATCCAGGTCGATCGTCGCCAGCGGCGGAGTTTCGTTCCGATGGGTCGCCGCCCCGCTCTCCTCGCCGCCCGGCTCGGACGTCTCCCGACGGAAGACAATGCGTCCTTGCACGAGTCCGTAGTCATCGGTCGCGACGATCGACATCGGGAACTGAGCCCGCGTGCTCACCTCGGTGTTGCGCCCGGGTGCCAGCACCTGGACGATCGGCGGCTGATCGGGGATCACCGCGACGCGGTAACGGATCGGGCTCGGGTTCTCGAAGCCGTCCTCGGACGTCAACTCGAAGTGGTACGTGCCGTCGCGCTGCGCTTCGAAAGATCCGGCGATCTTGGTCCCGCCACCGATCTCGAGGTCGAGACGATCCGCGTGCCGTTCTCCGCCCGCGGAATACTCCTCGACGAAGACCGCCTTGCCGACGGGGATCGACGTCGTGGCGTCGTAGTGCACGATGGTCCCGACCGGCACCTTGACGTGACCACCGAGGTTGCGCTCCGAACTGGCGCCGTCACTGCTCAACTTGTCGAGGCCCGTGTAGTCGGGGTAGTCGAACTGGAGAGAGATCTCCTCGATCCGCGGTCGGTTCCGGACCAGCACCTCGTGGAACTCGCTCCGGAAGTCGCCACAACGCACGCGGAATCGGAAGTCGCGTGTCACGTTGCCGAAGACCTTCCGATAGGTATCGACGCCGTTGCGTTCGAGACGCTCGAGCGGGAACTCCTCCCGTCCGCCGTCCGAGAACATCGCCTCGAGGACGACACGCGCGTCACCGCCCCGCACCTTCCGAGCGACGACCGACAGAGGATCTCCCATGGCGATCAGCGTCCGCAAGTCGGTCGGTTGATCGATCTCCAAGAAGTAGGACCTCGGCCAAGGGACGCGGCGGAACAGCACGTTGCGCTTCAGATAGGCGTCCGCAAGGTCACCTCGGATCGCGGCGCCGACGGCGAGTGGTGCAGTGAGCACGAGCAAGAACAAGAGCGTGGTCGTCAAACCGCGGGCAGACACCAACGACGCGGTATCGACGTTCGCGATCTTCTCCTCGGCCTCGCGCACGGTTCGCTCGAGCAGGTACGCTGAGTAGTTCTGGCGACGTGGATTGTCCTCCGCAGCGAGCTGAACAGCGGTGATGAGAGACTGCTCCAGGTCGGACGCCGACTCGATCCGACCGGCGAGCCACGCGTCGCTGACGCGGCGTCGAGTCGTCAGCACGAACACTCTCAACGCGAGGAGGATGAACGTCAGCGCGGCGACGATGTTGATCACCCGAATGCCGAGGGGCAGATCGAGCGACCAGTCCAGCAGGAATGTCGCCCAGATCAGCAGCACGACGACGACCCCGAGTCGCAGGAAACCATCGGCCGCCCGGATTCGCCGGCGTCGAAAACGCAGAGCGCGAATTCGGGCGAGCGCCCGCTCGGGACGTGGTGGACTGGTCGTACCCGCGTTCATGCTCGTGGACCGTTTCGCTCGGGGGATTCGTCGGACCTGGACCACGGCGACGCGTCCGGGATCCGCACTGCGGTGCGTCGAGTCCGAACGGGGGTGGCGACCGGCTCCAGCCTCTGTCTCATCGCTCGAAGATCGGAAGGTACTGGTACGGGATCTGGAGGATCACGCAAGCCATCGCGGTTCCGTAGTTCCGGCCGACGAGATCGCGCCAGTATCCATTGGGGTGCTGCAGACGGAGCAGGTCGCTCCAGACCTTCCCGTGCCAGTGCTCCCAGTAGTCCCCGCCGGCTTGGAACGCGGCCTGGGTACCGTAGTACATCCCGTAGTAGTAGTCGAAGCGCCCTTCCGGAGCCCGGCTGAACGAGAACAGATTCTGGTTCAAGTAGCCGAGACCCGCCTCGATGTGAGCGTCGTCGTAGACCCCGGCTCCGTACAACGCGGTGACTCCGGCCGCGGTGAGCGCGAACGAGTATCGGGTCATCTGCCGTTGACCACCCGGTCCGTCCTCGATCTGGTAGTTGAAGGCGCCGTTACGGTGGTTGTAGGAGTTCTTGACGTAGTCGATCGCGCGATCGATGACCGACTTCGGCACGTGAATGCCGGCGTTGTTGGCCGCCCTCAACGCCATCACCTGACAGACGGTGATCGACATGTCCGCGTCGGGCGCACCCGGTTGATATCGCCACCCCCCGTTCGGGTTCTGCGCCTCCACGATGAGCGAGATGGACTGCTTCAGCTTGGTGCCGACGCTCTCCATCCCGGTCATGCCGTACACCTCGGCGAGGAAGAGGGTCGCGAATGCGTGACTGTACATCCGCGATTCCTGATGCGTGATGAACCCGTTGTGCTGCACCTGCTTCAGGATGAAGTCGAGTCCTCGTTCGATCTGCTCACCGTACTCCCCACGGCCGGGAAGACTGCCGTTGGCGAGGAAGGCCATACAGGCCAGGGCGGTCACCCCCACGTGCTTGCCGAGGGAACCTCGGTAGTCGAAGTGAACCTTGCGACCGATCTTGTCCGTCCACGATCCGTCGTCGTTCTGAGTGCTCCGCAGATACTCCAGACCGCGGCGCACCGCGCGTTGAGCGTCGAGATCGAGGCGGTCGGCAGCCGACGTCGAGCGCTGCAACATCGCGAGTTCGCGATCGACGCTCCCGGACTCGTCGGGCAACGCGTCGCCGGACCGGGGCGGCAGGGCCACCGGTGGTCGCGCCGCGGGAACCGACGGGCCGTCGCCGCCACCCTTCGCGAAGGCGCCGAACGTCAGCACGAACAGGATCACCGGGGAAAGAGCCATCGCGAAGCGAAGAGCGGATCCACGCGGGCGCGGCAGGCTGTCGATCACCTGGGTCGGTCCTTTCCCGCTGCGGGCGTCTCACGGACCTCGTAGCAGCGAACCCGATCGGAGTTCGCGACGAGAATGCGGTTCCCGGCGACCACGACCTCTCCCGAGAGCAAGTGGTCCTCGCGATCTCGTGAGGGATCGAACCGGGCCAGCTCCACGCTCGGCAGGCTCGCGTCGAACCGTCGCCAGTATAGACCTTCCTCGGTGGCGAGCACGACACCATCGCGGACCAGGGCCGGTCGCGCGTCGACGAAGCCGTCGAACCGTACGTCCTCGGAGACTCGCCACCGAATGTTGCGAGCGGAGACCCGAGTCAGACTGTGGCGATCACAGAAGACCAGCTGAGTGCCGTGGAGGCCGAGCATGAATCGCCCGAGACCGCGCGCCGGCTGTACCTGGAGCACGCGTCCCGATGAGAGCTCGATCGCCAGCGCGTTGGGGCTGTCGAGCGGGGTGACGATCAATCGATCCTCGAAGATGACGATGGGATTGCGGTCCCAGGTCTGTGGCCGGCGACGACCGTACATGTATCGATTGGGCTTCGGGCGCACACTGTCGTATGCGACGATCCACTCGACCCGACCGCTCTCGGCATCGACCGCGGACACCGCGCCGAGGTTGCTGCTGACGTAGACGACACCCTCGTGCACCGCGATGCTGCCGAGGAAGGGCTCGTGCGAAATGTCGCCGAACATGGTCAGGTCGATCTGGTTCTCCACGAGGACCGTCTGCCACTGAGCGCGCCCCGTCGCGGCATCGAGACAGACCAGGACCGCGTCGATCGTCCCCACCTTGAGCCAACCGAGCGCGAAGACGCGGTCTCCGACCACGACCGGTGGGGAGTTGAAGCTGAGCTCGGCCAGCCCGGGATCGGTCGCCTTCGCCTCCAAGTTCGCCGTGCTCCAGATCGGGCGACCCGAACGCCGGGCGTCGACCGCGATCAACTCTCGCTGAGGAACCGTGGCCGTGATCTGGTATCCGGAGTACTCGTCCTCCGCGGAAGCGCGGGCGACGCGCGACCCGATGATCACCGGATGCTCGCGATCGGAGAGACGCGCAAAGGTCGGGACGAGGCGGAGGAGAGGGTCCGACTCGCGGTAGAGCTCCGGAGTGCTGTGCCGCTTGTGCGGTGGCTGATCGACACGCGGAAGGTCGCTGTCGAAGCTCTGCTGGATCCGGCCGTGCCAGCCGAACCGCGCCAGTCGCGAGGGTGTCTGGATCAGGAAGCCGTCGAACTCCTCATCGTCGATCAGAACCGGCGGCGAGGCGTAGGGAACGATGTCGTCACTGTAGGTCGATTTGAAGACGCCACGAACGAACGGCAACGTGCTCCAGGCGAACGTCGCCTCCGGCTGCGGCGGCAACGCGGGGAGCCTCGCGAGCGCCAACTCCTCCGCGGTCGCGGAATCGGGAACGACGCCCTCTCCCGGAGCGGGAGGCAACGCCACTCCTGCGGCGCGGAGCAGGGCGCTCCACCGTTCGATGGCCTCCCGATCGTCCAGCTCTCGCGCGAGACGCAGCCCCCGCGACGCGATGTCGGTGATCGACCAACGTCGATCGACGACGGCCGGCATGGCCGGGCGCTCGCCGGCTGCGACGGAATACGGATAGTCCGACAGGACTTCTCGTTCGCGATCGATCGGGAGCATCTCCAACGTCCGCTCCGCCTGGCGCGGGCGACCGGCCACCCAATCGAGATCGGCGGCAACGACGAGGGCGGGAATCGCGGTCCTGCAGACGGGATACCGCAAGCCGGTCGCACGGAGCTCGGCCCGGTCTCGTCGCTCGTACGCGCGATTGAAGCTCGAGAACGCCGAGCGATCGAACTCCTTGCGGTACAGATCCCCCACCCAGGTCGGGAGCGAGACGATCAGCTCGCGAACGTGATGATCGGCGGACGTGAAGATTCGGCCGGCGATCGGCTCCTGAACCTCTTCGGCTCGGGCCTCCCGGCCCGCGGCGAGGTCCGCGAGACGCTGCGCGAGGGAGGGCTTGGCGTCGGGAGCGATGACGACGTTGCGTCGGAGGCAATCCTCGTAGAGCCGCTGGAGCACGAGAACCGCGGTCCGCGCGTCGCGAATCGCCTTCTCGCGGACGGCGACTCCCTCGCTCGACATGGCGTCGGCCGAGTCGTGGGCGTGGATCGAGATCGCGAGAGAGTGCTCGACGGCACGCAGGCCGTCGAAGATGGCCGCATCCGCGGCCGGCACCATCTTCGAAACGAGATCGCTGTCTTCCGGAAGGTTCGACTCCGGCAGGCGCTGAGCCGATGCACGATGGGGCGCGAAGAGTACCCCGAGCGCAACGATGAAGATCGTCGCGATCCGTCCGATCTCGACTCGTCGTCGGTTGGTCTCGCTCACTCGTCTCCAGCGAATCGTCGTTGTCCGTATCCCGGTTGTCGTTCCTCGGATCGCGCCGAGCAACAGCTCAGACCAAGCGGAAGACCTTGCGAAGCA